>JAWAQC010000084.1:0-4534 GCA_038894115.1 Candidatus Woesearchaeota archaeon
TTGCATCACGTTACGTGAGTGGTTATATTGAAACAACAACTCCTGGTTCTATAGATGGAATGATTGGTTCAGAACAAAGTCATGCTTGGTTGGATGTATATATCCCCTATTATTCTTGGTTTGGGGTAGACCCAACAAACGATATATATTCTTCTGAACGTCATGAGAGAGTAGCAGTAGGAAGAAACTTTGAAGATGTATCTCCCGTACGTGGATTTTTTAAAAGTTCTGGAAGACAAACTTTACATGTAGAAGTGCAAATGAGGCGGGTAACAACTCAAGATACAAAACCTAAATTGCAGGAGCATCATCAATAGAAAATGAATAGTTTACATAAACAGAAAAACCTAATTTTAGAAAAGCAAAAAAGAACTTGTTTAAAAATATGTTCAAAGTTTTCTGTAACATTTTTTTTAGATATAAAAAAAAACACGCAAGTTGCAAAAGACGCATTGTTTTCACTTGCTGCACTATCACATGCATTTGCCAAGAAAAAAAAAGATTTGTGCATTATTACCAACCCTGCTGTTGTTAAAAACCTAGCAAAACTCTACGACGCGTATAGCAAAAAAGACCCCCTCCTTACTGCATTTATAACACAAACCCAGAAAAAAATACCAAACCCAACCCTAAAGAAAGCATTTGAAACACTTTTTCTTGAACCTTCCTTGCTAATTCCAAAAGTAGATGGGTTTTACTTGACATCGCTGCTTTCAAACCAGGGAAAGGAAGTATTGCAGGTAGTAGCACAAGAAGAAACATCAAGGAAGAAACCTGCAGGAAAAAAAAACAAAAACGTCCTGTTGCCAACCGCCAGCACGACACCAAGAGCAATGAGTGCTCCTTATAGCTATTCCTGGCTGGCAAACCACCCTTATGCTCCTGGAACAAAACAATATCAAATGCTCAAAAAAACAGCTGCAATTATTTGGGAGCAAGTGTTTGCACTCAAAAAAGAAAAAGCATCGCTCCATTTTGAGCTTATTCCTGCAACCCCCACTGTTCCGCTTGCAGATTATCTTGATAGTTATCTTATTACCTATGCGATGTATCAAACTGCACTTCCCATTGCATCTGAAGTCTATTTGTTTAGTGCAAGCAGCAGGAAAAGTCCCCTTCTACTGCCTGAGCCTATCAGTGAATTGATGATGACCATCAACGGCTTGGAATATGAAAAAAACATTGACGAACCGGTATTTGCCTCCTATAAAAAACTCTCAACCCATCTAGGGCTTTCATTGCAGCTTAGCACTGTAACGTTTGGAATTTACGGAGAAGGCTACCATGGAAAACATCTCTTTGGCGAGGCAATTGGCTATCCTACGCCTAACAAAAAAGCTCGCTGGCTGAGCCCTGGACAGATGTTTTACAAATTTTCTTGGTCACCCCAAGCAAAAGAAGAGTCTAGACCTCCTCAGTCAAGAATAGGGTTTACCTCAACGATTCCCTGCAGTGAATTTATTCGAAGCTGCTACCTTGATTGGAACGCAATGGCAAAGAAAAATGCAAAACTCAAATACCTTCTTGAGCGATGCAGCCACCTTCTTGTGAAAGGCACAGATACTGACCTTGTTGTTTACCTTTGTGAAACGAATAACATAGAGAAACAATCCCTCCCAAACACAAATGACGATCATCGTAACCAAGCAACACCGCAGCGCCGAACGGTCTTTGTCTCAGACATTGACATTCGTGACTTAGTGGATAAAGAAGTGTTCAAAAAAACCGGGCTAAAAACAGGGAACATGGGAAACATCCCTGCAGGTGAAGTTTTTTTTACACCGCAAAGCATTACTGGCCATGCCTGCGGCGATGTCGTCATTAACATTGATGATAGCTATGATCTTGAGCGCCAGCCATTACAGATAGCATGTAACAATGGTTTTTACAGAATTCTATCAGGTCCAAAAAAGGTGCTTGAAGTGATTGCCAAACGAAAAAAAGAAGCAAAAAAAGAGCTCGCACTGCTTGCAAAAAACAAGCAGATTCCTGCTTCGTATATTGCTACTAAAAAAGCAAATTTTGAGCGTGTTGGTGAATTTGCAATTAATACCAATCCAAAAGCACCAAAATCACGGTATTTAATTGTTAATGAAAAAATGGCTGGTATGATTCATCTTGCCCTTGGCTCTGGGTTTGAGCCTGACAGGAGCACGATGTACCATTGGGATATGGTGATTAATGCAAAAAAGCAAAAGATAACCATCCTTGGTGTTGATGAAAAAACAAAAAAAGAATACCTGCTTATGAAGGAAGGAACCCTTCGTATCTAAAGAAAACATCTCTAGAGAAAAAAAACAACAAGACATAAAAGCAGACAATGACAAACCGTTACAGGAGCCGTCATGTGGATAAGACAAAAAATAGAAATAATACAACAAAAAAGATACAAGAAAAACACGCTTATGCTTTATTCTTGCTTCCAAGCACTTCTATTTTGATCCCTACGACTTCTTTAATTTGCTGCATCACATCGCCAAGAATTTTTCTTGGGTCAAAATCTTTGGGGTTATTTGCCAAATGCTCACGAATTGCAGCATCAAATGCGATACGAATGTCAGTGTCAGTATTTACCTTGCAAATTCCTGCTTTAACTGCCATACGTAAATGATCAAACGGAACACCCATTGCTCCAGATAAATCTGCTCCATAACGCTGAGCTTTTTGAACAATGCTCTCAGGCACCGAGCTTGCGCCATGCAAGACAAGCGGTGTTTTAGGAAGCGCCTTTGCAATGTCAGCAATGCGCTTGAAATCAAGCTGTGGCTTTGCTTTAAATTTGTAGGCACCATGGCTTGTCCCAACAGCAACTGCAAGTGAATCACAACCAGTTTTTTGCACAAACAATACTGCATCCTCTACCGAGGTAAAAATTGCTTCTTGTTCACTTACGTTGATATTGTCTTCAATGCCCTGTAACCGTCCAAGTTCTGCCTCAACCGTAACATTATGCTTGTGCGCTAAGGCAACTACTTTTTTTGTGAGCGCAACATTTTGTGCAAACGGAAGATGTGAAGCATCAATCATGACTGAAGTATAGTGATGGGCAATGCACTGTTTTGCCCACGCATAATCTGGGCCATGGTCAAGATGGATTGCAACAGGGACTTTTGCATACCGTGCTAACGTGCTGGTAATTGCATACAGCTCTTTAATCCCAGCATAAGCAATTGCACTAATTGAGGTTTGCAAAATGACTGGTGCCTTTTTTTCCTCGGCAGCAGCAATAATTGCTTTTGAAATTTCTAAATTGCTGGTATTGAATGCACCGACTGCATACTTTCCTTTTTTAGCCTTGAAAAGCATTTGTTTTGTATTCACCAAAACCATTACCATCACCTCTATTTCTTTCTAAGGAAGCATGTTACATTAATCTGGAGGTTTTATCTGCGTTTTATCTACCTTTGTTTTGATTTTTACAAGCACTCCTAGGGTATTGCTATGCCAATGACTTGTGTTTTTACTAATTTTAAAGAACTTGTAGTATATATACCTATTGGCTGTTGATTAATGCTCCTTCTTCTTTTTTTGATGACACCGTAACTAAAGACCAGGAAAGAAAACCTAACAGGTGATTAAGGTTAGGATAAAAAATAGTGGAGTAAAGTGCAAAAAATGTGCATAGGAATAGAAAAAAGAGGAGAAAAGAGAGATTTAAAAAATAGGTTCCCGCATCCCACCTTTATTTTCATTAATTATTATTCATGCTTTCAAAGAGCAAACCAACAAGAAGAGCAAGCGAAGGGTTAAAGGATTTATGGCTTTAATTTAGCAAACCGCTTGCAGGCTTGCTCATAGTTGTGGGCTGCTCTAATAAGTCGTCGCATTCTCCTGCGAAGCATTACCAACTCATGGCTAGGAAAAGGAAGATGCACTGGTTTGTTTTCCTTGGGAATATGGTGGCGCAAAATTTCCCTTCTAAATCGTGCAGTCCTTCCCCGCAACCGCGCGATAGCATCCAAAAGCTCATTTCGCTCTTTTTCAAGGTCATGGTAGGTAATTTTTTTTTTAAAAAGCCCAAACATCGTTTTCACCCTCGTTTTTATAGTTGCTGGCAGCGTGTTGAAAGGATTACTACAAAACCTAATGGCTGATTATCACGATAATGGAATGGATAATTTTAAGTGATAAAGGAGGAGCAGTGATGAGCTTCTTCATAAACTCCTCTATAAACCATAAATGAAAACGTCTTAGCAACACACTTCTCCAAAGAGTAAAAAAGGATTATCACTTGATGGTATTTAATTGTTGTGTTTAATATTTTGTTATTTAATATTTTATTATTTAATAAAATCTTTTAACTTTTAATTTACTTTTAGTTTAATATGTTTATTTTTTAGTTTAATACGTATTGATGTTTTTATCTTTTTGCATTAATCATTAAATGATTCTACTAATATCTACTCATAAAAGTATTGAATAAGGAAAAGAAATAAAAATGACACTTGAATTACAAATACTGTTATGTGGAGAGGGCTTAGCGCAATTTTCCAGCAATTCGCAGGACAACGAATTTGCAGAGCCAAAAGAATCT
>JAWAQC010000085.1:0-4525 GCA_038894115.1 Candidatus Woesearchaeota archaeon
GATGCAGGTCATACATTCCTATGCTTTGCTTTCCTTCTTTTTTGCATATCATTTCATAGGTGGCTTCTTGTTCAAGTGTTGCAAGAAATTTTTTATCAGCTTGGCTTAGATGCTGTTTTTGCATTCCTGTATTGGCTAATTCACGTATTGTTTTTATTACTGGTTCACGAAAAAGGTTTCCTACATATAATGGTCCAGCAAGATCAAGAGGTTTATACTTGCAATGTGGGCAGGTTTTGTAATCGCCTAGCAGGTTTTTCGTTGTTTTGGTACTTTTATCTTCTCCTTCTTTATTCCTTTTTCCTTTGTGCCATAAGCAGTTCTTGCAGGATATATAGAAGCCATGGTCTTGTACCAATGCATCACATGCCTGTTTTCCATGTCGTGCTTCAAAAAAAATTCTATAGTAATGGTCTTTAGAGTAACTAAGTATTGGAAGCAAGGCTTTTTCATATTGTACTCCTATCAGTTGTACTTTTCTAATAAGAATACGCAATCCGATTTCATGCATCGCAGCATTACGCAATGGTTGTGCCCAATATTTTCGAAGGCAGGTTTTTGGATAGGTACCAGTAAGTGCTGCAGTATCTGTCGCAGTGATAGAGAGAACTCCTTGATGTGTTATTGCCTTGCACGCAGCATCAAGATACGGGTTTGGACTTCCAAAAGGATCAAGGTCAATATATGAAAAGGGTTTATGTTCAAGTAAAAATACTGAAGCATCCTTTCTACTAACTCTTGCTTTATTTTTAATTCCATTAAGGATAAGATGTTCATGTATCTTTTCAATAGCCCGTTGAGAAATATCATTGATATAGAGCTCTTTGATCTTTTCTTCTGGAAGCTCTAATAGCATACGAACCGCTCGTATTCCAGAGCCTTCCAAAGCAAGTGCTGCCTTCATTTGTGTTTTCTCTAGTGCT
Organism: Candidatus Woesearchaeota archaeon; assembly: GCA_038894115.1. Classification (GTDB taxonomy): domain Archaea; phylum Nanobdellota; class Nanobdellia; order Woesearchaeales; family JAWAQC01; genus JAWAQC01. The sequence continues at coordinate 924 of JAWAQC010000085.1, forward strand.
TCTAAAACAAGGATACTCAACGTTCTATTTAATGCCATACTAGGATTATAAAAAACTGGCATTTTCTTGCTGATCGTTGTTGGTATTTGTATTGCAACGCTTGCTTTTCCTTCAACAAAGGTTTGGTTGTTTTGGTTTTCTCTTGTTTCCATGCAGCCTTCCCGTTCGCTATCGTTTTTCCAATGTTTCTTCTGTTATGGCAGTGCTTGTTATCAGCCTCTTGAGTTTTTAAATCCATCGCTGCATTTACCCTGCATTTTAATACCTTATCAAAAGCTTTTTAAAGGTATACCTTTTTCCATTACCCTGCTTTTATGGTTTTTGTTAATACTATGCTTGTAAATGCTTTGGTTGATTATCCTACAGCATGCTTTGCTTAAGCGCTTTTGCTTTGTTATAACGTTACGATATACCCCATTGTTTGTGGAGGAGTTTGCCATGGATGAATATGTTTGTGTTTCCTGCAAAAAAAAGATAACAACCATTGAAGGCAGTGTTTCCTTTCCTTGCCCAAGCTGTACCAAGACAACAATTATCCGCTGCGGGCATTGCAGAGCAATTTCAGCACCTTATCGTTGCTCAAGCTGTAATTTTGAAGGACCATAAAATGAAGGTTATGGATTCTTCTGTTTTTATTCCTTATAACCGCTTTTTTTACCTTATTATCTACTTTCCCTTCATATTTTTTGCCTCTTGATTTATTGGCGTAGTGAGGTGTTCATTGAGGATGGCTAATGCAATTGTGACAATACGAATTATGCCTGAAAGTCCAGAAGCAGATAGAAAGGCAATAACCCATGAAGCGATCAGGCTCATAGCAGATTTTATTGGTGATGACCCAGATCAGATTAAGGTTAAAGAGGAGCCAGTTGCTTTTGGACTTGTTTCTATTCACCTTTCTTTTGTGATGGACGAAGCAAAGGGTCTTCCAGAAAGTCTTGAAGAGCAGCTTAGCAGCATTGACCAAGTGCAATCAGCCCAAGTGATAGATTTTAGAAGGGCTATTGGTTAAGATGCTTTGCTTTGGTTTTTTCTCTTTATTACGTGTTATCTTGGTTTCCTTTCGTTTTTCTTGATTCTTTGCTTTTTTCCTCTTTCTAGATGTTTTTACCCTATGGCAATAATAATATTTTCTTGCTGTCGTGGAGTTTCTTCTTCAAGTGAAATCACCACATAGGTTGAATTAGTATATTTCCGTGCCCAGAGGCTTTTGTCAGTTCCTCCTTTATCTGGATAATCAAAATAGATGTCCTTGACACGAACACCACATTTAATCACGTCATCAAGCTTAAAGTAAGCAGGTGAAAGCGTGCTGGTGTTTGAGTTTGGAATATATTCAAAATCACCGGTCTGGAGGTTATATTTGTACCAGCGATAGGAAGTTACTGATTTGTTTTCAGGATGCATTTCAATATCGTTGTACGTATACATACATGTCAAGGTTGATACATACGTTGGTTGTGCAGGGGTAATAAACACATTACTTGCCCAGGGGGGATCATTAACCTGGGTTACATTAAACCTAAAAATACTGGTATTGGTATGCCCATAATCATTATAGAGGAACCGATATCCATTCGCATCCGTGTAATTTCTATCAACGGCTGTGAAAATCACATCAATAATTCCTGTAATGTTTGCATGTGGTCGAATATGTACATACCCTTCAGGATAATTTCCTACTAGCGGATGTTGATTTGTTTCATTGTAGATTGTAAACGTAATATTAGAGGGATGGATATATCCATATCCCCAAATATTGGTCGTCCAGTTAATATACCAGTCAAGGTCATCATGATCAATATCTGAAAAATAGCTCCCTAAATCAAAGGTAAAAGTAGTATCTTCTGGAAAATCAAAATAGGTTATTTTAGAAGTATTATAATCTGGACGATGGTTATAGATCATTATTGGTGTGCTATTGACCCATCCCCATGACCACGCAAGTTGATCAAAGAGCCGCACTGAGCAAATCCAAAGATCATAATGATTAAATTTTTCTGGCTCAATGTTGCCTTGGGCAGTCGTATTTACACTAAAAAAGGTGCTGCTTCTAGAACTTACATTAATGATTTGATAGTCATCAGGCCAAGGTGCAAATTGAACGTTATATCGCTGAACATATGCACTTGTGTTCTGGTAGGCAATATGTTTTTCGCTGTTGTTATACCACGCAGTGCTGTTTTTGTACCATTTAAAATGAACACTAATGGTATCTCCAACATCATATTCAGTAAAATTAACTTCACAAACAAGTGTATTATTGGTATAGGGGTGTTTAACCGTTACGATAGGTTGGTCTTTGGCATTAATTGCAGGAATGTTATCTCCAAAGGTTGGTCGAAAGTTAATCATATATAAATATCCGAGTTGCGCTTTAAAATCATTATTAACCCCTTCACCAATTACAGCTTGGCCAAGCACTACTCGATAGCTATACCCATCAAGATTTGTTTTTCCATACCCTGCAATTGCTTTTTCACCTGCAGTGAGTTCCCATCGCAAATCTGCAGAAAGTGCTTTGTATTTAGAGCTTACAAGGCCTGTATAGTTACTCGTCACAAAAAGACTGGTGATACTTCCTATCACTGCTGCAACGATAAGTAAGACCACGAGTTTGCGTTGGAAGGGTAATCTCATAGCACGTTTTTAATTCTTTATCTATATAAATTTTTGTCTTTACCTTATGTGGTCTTATTTCCTTCTTGTCTTTATGTCACTTGCAAAGAAGCTCTTTGGTAGTAAAGCATGCTTTTCTTTCTTACCTAAGAACTAGCGCAGGGAGCAACTTACCCTCTATTTGCTAATGCAAGGGCTTGCTGTGCAATGCGTTCTCCACCAATTGCTTCTGGCATCACGACTTCATGAGCACCAAATTTTTTCATGGTTTCAACAAATTGGGGATAGTTGGCACGTGCAACAATTTTTATTGTGGGATTGATTTTTTTTACAAGGATAATCTGCATGATGTTATCCCCATCATTTCCTAATGTTGAAATAAAGACACTTGCTTGCTTGATCCCTACTTTTTGTAGCATTTGCTCATCTAATGCATCTCCTTCTATTACATGCTGATGATGCTCTCGTAAACTTAGTACTAATTCAGGGTTTTTTTCAATAATGATATAGGACTTTTTTTGTTGTTTTAGCATCTGGGCAACGGCAAATCCTACCCTTCCACCACCCGAAATAATATAATGGCTTTTGAATTTTTTTACTTTTTGCATGAGTATCGCCTCCTTAATTGCATCACGAAACATCCCCTCATTAAAAAGCATAATTAGGATATAAATCACATAAATCACGAGTACTTTCCCAATAAACCCAAGCAAAAATAGGAGCGGACCATGGGTTGGTTCTTTAATATAGAGTTGGGTGATCAGGGTGGTTGCTTCATAAATCGCTTCTCTAAACCCAATCCCTGTTGTGGTATACAGGGTTGCGGTTAGCAAGACCAGAAAAATAATTGCCCATAATGCGATTGCAACGCGGGTTAAAATTTTTTGCTCAAAGAGGTCACGTTTATGTTTTTGCATACTGCTTCTTTGCTGTCTGCTCTATATAAATTTTTGTATTGATTAGAAAGAAGTTACAACTCTTTT
>JAWAQC010000086.1:0-4518 GCA_038894115.1 Candidatus Woesearchaeota archaeon
AGAAGCAAAAATAAAAAAAATAGTGAATGAGAATAACTTGCAGCAACTTCCAATAACCCATGAATGGTATAAAGGCAAAAATGACGAATGCCATTATTTTGATGTGACGTATGTCCAGCGGCCACCAATTCCAATAGCGATAGAAGAAATGCAAAAAAACAACACTTACCTAAACAAACTTAAAAAACATGCAAAACAGGACCATGCATATATGCTAAAACTTATTTGTAAAATTATAATTCCCTATAAAAACAGAGAACAAAACGACGAAACAAAGAACAAGGAAACAACTAAAAGTATATAACAACCCCAAACAACTTTGTGATAGGAAGTGTAATGCCATAAGAACAAAGGTAGGACAAGCATTTACTTGATAAGAACAATGTGCACGTACAATTCATTTTCTTAAGAATAGAGAAGATAAAAAAAACATCCTACCAAAAAAACCTAGCATCAGAATTTCTACATGTATACAAGAAATAGGATACCCCAGCGAATATCCCCATAAAAGAATAAACATTAAGAATACCATAACTAATACAAATGAAACAAAGAACAGAAAATAAAGAAGGGTTTAATCCAAAAACCATAAGTTTGAATACAAAGAAAACGTACCAAAAAAAGAGTAATGAAAAAAAGATAAACTTATATAGAGAGTAAGGAAGCAGAAAAGGAGCACTTACAAAAACAATCAAAAATAAAAGAAGAAAAAAGATAAAAATTTAAAAAGGATACGAAGCCTAAACAAGAGCAAATATCAGGAAGAAATGCGAACATCGTAAAGAAAAAACAAGCATCCTTTGCTTAGGACTTCCTGCGACCAAGGAAAAAAAGAAAAAAGTAAAAACAGAAGAAAACATAAAAAAAACAATGGAAATTCTCCAACAATTTGGACTGCTATTTTTAATCATTGTAGCAATAGCGTTTATAGTAAAATTACTGCGACAGCCCATTATTCTTGGCTATGTTGCTGCAGGGGTTTTATTCTATTATTTGTATGGCACTGACATGCAATTAAACAACCTTTTGTTTTTCCTTAGCGAAATGGGGATTATCTTTTTGCTGTTTTTAATAGGGGTTGAATTTGACCTTAAACAACTCAAATATATGGGCAAAGAAATTTTTCTTGCTACACTACTTCAATCAATCGTGTTTTTTCTTATTGGGTATGGTCTAAGCCTCTTTTTTCCATTTACTGTTATGGAACGGGTGCATATCGGCCTGCTGTTTATGTTTTCAAGTACGCTCCTGGTCGCAAAATGGGTTGAAGACAAAAAAGAAACGACATCCTTACATGGGAAAATCATTCTCTCAACTTTAATTATCCAAGATTTATTTGCTATTTTAGCCATTACCTTCATAGGTGTTGCCCAAGAAGGATCCTGGGTTACAATTGCACTGGCACCGCTGTATGGAATTGCATTAGGGGTGTTTGCATTTATTTTTTCCCGTTATATTCTTGATACACTGCTTAAAATTGCAACACGGTATCCTGAATTACTATTTATTTTCAGCCTCGCAATTTGCTTCCTGTTTATGATGCTTGCAGAGCTTGTTGGATACACCGCCACGATAGGCGCTTTCATAGGGGGTGTAATTCTAGGCACCAGCGCCTTTAAAACTGATGTATATGGCAGAATGAAGCCACTCATTATTTTCTTTAATATGCTTTTTTTTGTTGGTTTAGGATTTCAGCTACGAATCACCCCAAGCGTTGACCTCTTTGCATTTTTAGGGATTTTTCTTGCTGCAACGCTCCTTTTAAAACCACTTATTTTTTATTTTACCTTTCGAATCGTTCATTATGACCAAAAAACATCCTGGCTTGCAGCAATTTCGCTTTCCCAAGCCAGTGAATTTGGAATCATCATTATTGCTGGAAGCATTATGCAAGGACTGATTAGCATTGGGTTAGGAAGTATTGCAGTACTTGCAGTGCTCTCAACGATGATACTTTCCTCCTACCTCATCAAGTACGACCGGGTAATCCTAGCAAAAGTAAGCCCATTCTTTAAACAATTTGATAGCTGGTTTGGAATCAAAGAGCATAAAATTGAAGACATCACAATCAATGCTCAGATTGTGGTCTTTGGATATGATGAATTTAGTAAAGAGATGCTCGAGCGACTGCAGCAGAAAGGAAAACAAATCATGGTCATCGAAAACGATGCTGAAAAAATTGCTTGCCTTAAACGCGATAACATCCCCTATCTTTTTAATACCGTGCACTCTGCTGAATTTTTTGATCATGTGCACTTCAGTAAGCCTGAATTATGCATTTCAAATCTTGTCGATCTAGCAGACAACAAAACCATCATTAAAGAAATGAAACAACGTTATGAAAAAATCATGGTAATTGTCACTGCAAAAAATCTTACCGAGTCTATAGAATTATATAATGCAAATGCTGATTATGTAATTTACCCAACCTATATTAACCAACAGCACCTCTCAGTGCTCATTGAAGATTACACCACCAATATAGAAAAAATCATTGAAAAAAAACTCCATGATCAAGAACGATTCAAAGAACAAGATGCAATCAAACTCAAAAATAAAACCTTTTTCGAGGATATTGACACCTTTTTACAATCAATGACCAAAACGCAACCAACGATGATAGAAAGAAAACCACGAAAAGTAACCCAATTTTTCTTTGACATAGATTTTTTAACCAAACATCAGCATGGGCATCAGTATCAAGAAAAAAAGAAAGCTCCTGAGCAAAAATCCCCTGTAGAAAAGAAAAAAGAAAACCAAGAAAGGTAAACAACAATGGCGCGAACAAAACAAGAGAGTGGCGTAGCAAAAAAGAAAAACCAGCAAGAAAAGGGGAACAACATCCACCTAACACAAGCACCAAAATCATTAACAAAACAAAAAAATCAAAATGGAAACCAAACACCCGCACAGCTTACCCCCAGTGTAGCCGCAAGGGAGGCAAAAGAAGAAAACACCAACGAACAAAAGACAACTGAAAAAAAACAATACATCACCAAAGAGATGAGCATCATGGAAATTATCACCATGTACCCTGAAACAATGGAAGTACTGCTTGCTGCAGGCTTACATTGCGTAGGATGCTATTTAAGCCCTTATGAAACCTTAGAAATGCGAACTGTAGGCCACGGAATGCCTGAAGAAGATTTAGCATTGCTTCTCCAAGAGCTGAACAACGCTGTTGAAGCAGAGCTTGCAGCATCATCAGGGACTGAACACCCACAAGAACCAACAAAGTAATTAATAATTGAAAAGAAAGAATACAAAAGAACGAGGCGATGCAGCAATGATAAAAAAAGCATACATACCACTGCATCCCATCAATCAAAAAGACATCGAACTATTGAAAACTGCAATTCAAGAAACAAACAAAAAAAAAGAAAGGATTAGAGAACAAACAACAACGATTGTGCTCCTCTCAAAAAAAATAATCCATGCACTCCACCAAGAACAAACAAACCATGCAAGAGAATACTTGCAACAGCTCAACCAAGAAGTAACACAGCAAACAAAAAAAAAGCTTGAAGAAAACAATAAGATAGCACTCCAAGAATATGTTGAGGCATTAGCATACTATTGGTATACCACAAAAAAATCATTACTGCCCTTCCGCACTGTTGCAGCCAGGGTTGAGTATGAAACCTATCTCCTTGGCATTGCCGACATGACCGGAGAATTGGTCCGCAATGCAGTACATGCAACCATTTCAAAGAAGTATGAGGAAGTTTTTCTTGCCCATGCATTTACCAATCAACTATATTGTACCCTCATTCAGCTTCCCTTACGTTCTGAGGCACGCAAAGCAATCGACAGCATTCGATGGAATTTGCGAAAACTTGATGAGATGGTTGTTGCCCTTGCACTAAACAACAGCATCCCAAAAATCAATGAAGAAGGGTTTAAAAAAAACCACAAAAAGAGTACAGCAATAAGACAGCAACAACGTCCAAGAAAAGAAAATATAAATGAAAAAGAGATTCTTCTTGATAAGAATGATTGATTCAACAGCAATAACCAATAAAAGCTTTGTTGCGAAAGGAAAGCGTGGGATCATAGAAAAAGGGTTCTACCACGGAACGCTTATTGCCTGCAAAAAAAAACATCCTGAAAGCAAGGCAGTAGGCACCCTTGAAACAGAATATCATCTGCTTAGCAAACTTGCAAATACACCCCTTGCGCCCTATGTTCCACGTGTGCGTGGATATAGTGCCGAGCCAGAACCCACGTTGTACTATGATTTTCTTGAAGGACAGACACTCAAAGAATGGGTTTTAACAAATCCACAGCAAAAACACTTCAATCAGGTGATTGAACAGGTAACCGAATGCATGCTGATTTTAGATGACTTGGGGATTAGCAAAGAAGAAATGCATCATCCCTGGAAACATATTATCGTTCGTGATCAAATACAGAAATCAGCAACAAAGGATGTAAAAATTGCACTCATAGACTTTGAACGAGCACATTATAGTCTTAAACCAAAAAACCTTTCACAGTGGGTAGATTTTCTTTGTTCAA
>JAWAQC010000087.1:0-4487 GCA_038894115.1 Candidatus Woesearchaeota archaeon
CCACAATCTCCAATACGCAAATTTATTCCGTACGCGCTTGCAGCTAAAACAAAAGGAAATACAGTATATCACCTAAATATTGGCCAGCCTGATGTCCCAACACCAAAAATTTTTTTTGACACCATCAAAGCATACCATGAGCCTGTCTTAGCGTATGAACACAGTGCTGGATATGCGCCATTAATCCAAGCAATACGCGAATACTACCAGCAATGGGGTATTGAATTGCAGCAAGAGGATATTATTATTACTGCTGGTGGTAGCGAAGCACTCATGATGGCCTTTGGGATTCTTACAAACCCAGGGGATGAAGTCCTTGTTTTTGAGCCTTACTATGCAAATTATAACACCTTTGCACTTGCTCATGAAGTAACACTAAAGGCAATCACGACACGATTAGAAGAAAATTTTGCAATCACGGACATCAAAAAAATAATAGAACAGATAACACCAAAAACAAAAGCGATATTAATTAATAGCCCAGGAAACCCCAGCGGCACGATTCTTTCTAAAGAAGAATTGGACATTGTTGCTACGGTTGCAGAAACGTATGGTTTATATGTCATCAGTGATGAAGTCTATCGAGAATTTGCATACGATGGTAAAGTAGCAAAAAGTATGCTGGAATATCCGCAAATCAAAGAGCAAGTCATTGTAATTGATAGCATCAGCAAACGATATTCTGCCTGTGGCGCAAGAATCGGCTGGATTGCAAGTAAAAACAAAGACATTACCCTTGCAGCACTAAAATATGCACAAGCACGCTTGAGCGTTGTTAGCCTTGAGCAAATCGGTGCTGCTGCAATGATCGCTAATGCAAGCCATGAAATTGAAAATGCTAAGCAAGCATATGACCAACGAAGAAAACTAGCCTATGAAATCCTCACAAAAGAGAACATTCCATGCGGATATCCCTCCGGTGCATTATATATGATTGCTGACCTTGGTGTTGATGCTGAAGCATTTATTATGTATATGCTTACTGAATATTCTGGATTAGCAACTGAACACGAAACAGTGCTCGTAACACCTGCCCAAGCATTTTACCAAACACCTAGAATAGGAACAACACAAGTCAGGATTGCGTTTGTTTTAGAAAACCAAGCACTAGCAAAAGCGTTGCACCATTTGATAAGAGGTCTAAAGGAATTCAAAGAAAAAGGGCAAAGAGCAAAACAAGAAAGGAAGAAAGAAAGCGAAAATGGGCAAGGACAATAACGAGAAAAAAAAAGGAGAAGAACCTCAAGAACCCAAAACACAACGTGAATATAAATATACTCGTAACGATTTTGCTCCTCTTCCTGTACGGGTGCTTCACCATGAGCTTTCTTTTGATATCTATAACACCTATACAAAAACCACAGCAACACTGTACTGCAAAACTCGAGAAAAAAGAAGGATGCTAGCACTGGATGCAAAAAATCTTGAAATCAAAGCGGTAAGCGTGCAAGAAGCTACCTTTAAAAAGAGCACAAAATCAAAACAATCATTGGTCCTTAAAAAAAACAGTAAACCGCTCTTGCAACACTACCAGTATGACCCTAAAAATGATAAGCTAATACTTCTGTTTACAAGAGCAGTTCCTAGGCATACGCTTCTGGCAATTCAAACGATAGTAATCATACGACCAACACACCATCTTTTAGAGGGACTCTATTATGATGCAACACCTCCAGGGGCACCACCACAGCAGATTACCCAATGCCAGCAGTGGGGCTTTGAACGATTAACCCCTTGCTTTGATGACATGACAGCAAAATGCACCTATACCACTTCAATTACTGCAGATAAACGTTACACCCATATTATCAGTAACGGAAGATGCATCATAGATAAAAAGCCAATCAGTGCAAACAGAGTACTTTGTGTGTATGAAAATACAACACCGATGGCACCGTACCTCTTTTTTTTAGGGGTGGGCACCTATGCAGAATTTGCAAAAGAAGTGGAATATCCCCAGGGAAAAAAAATACGAATAGAACTGTTAGTTCCACCACAAAGTAACCAACAACACGCACAAGAAGCATTAGACATTTTACATGAGGGAATTTTATGGGTCTACCTTTTTACTGGAAAAGACGCAGACAGCCAGTATCAACGAAAAAAACAAATCCTTGACTTGCTAATGAGCAAGCACCCCCATGCAAAAGCAAAAGCACACCAACTAGCAAAAACCATTCATGGTGGATATGTTTATACTGGTGATTGCTATCGGGAAATTGGAATGCAAAACTCAGACTACGGTGGGATGGAAAATCTTGGGAATACGACAATTCTTACAAACAGAATTATGCCCTTCGAGCAGATGACGGATGCAGCGTATGAATACCTGATACAAGTAAAAGTCCATGAGTTTTACCATAACATTAATGGTTCTGAAGTAACTGGTGCCAATCCATTTTGCTTATGGCTAAACGAAGCAGTTACCGTGCATATAGAAAAAAAGTATTTTGCCTACAAGATGGGCAATGAATACGCTCGATTTGATACTATCCTCCAAATCATTGCACCGCATTACGGAGTTTTAGACCAGGATAGCGGTCCTGCTGCAATGCCAATAGAACCTGAAGGGTTTAATTCACCCAATGAACTAATTACTGGTATCACATATGTAAAAGCACCTGAAGTTGTGAGAATGATTGAGACCATAATTGGAAAGAAAGCGTTTGCAAAAGGGTTAGCACGATACCACCAGCAATTTAAGGGAAGGAATGCGACACCAGAGGATTGGATTGCATGTATGGAAAAAGAAAGCGGAAGATCACTCTCAACAATGGCAAAACAGTGGCTAAAACAAAAAGGATACCCCGTAGTTACTATAGTGCGGAAAAACCAACTGCTCAACTCCAAGCAAAGAGGCAATAACAAGCTCTTCCAAAACAAGAAAAAAAGTAGTGAAAAGCAAACCCTACTGCTGAGCATCACGCAAAGCCCATCGCATCCTGATGAAAAAAAGAGTTGCTGGACATTTCCATTGCAATGGGCTATCTATGACAAAAAAGGAAATTTAATAAAGAAAAAAGTAAGCATCATTAAGAAGAAAAACCAAGAAATTGCAGTCACGCTTAATTCTAAAAAAAGAGAACAGATTGGTTTTTTTTCATTTAACCAGGATTTAAGTTTTTATGGAAAATGCTTGTTTAAAGCAAGCAGCAAAGAGCTTTTTAGGCAAGTACATTATGATCCAACACTAAGTAACCGATTTTTTGCATTCCAGGAACTACTCAATAGAGAAAAGCTACAACTCCTACAAAATCCAAAAAAAGAAGTAAGTAAACCGCTACGCAGGCTTTATGCAGAACTGCTTCAGGACAAAAAAATTACAGAACGCATTGGTAGTGGGTTTTTTGTCATTTTCGAAGAAGTCTCGGACTTACGATTTAGGCATGCATATGAACAATTATACCTTGTTCGGAAAAAAATACTCCAGGCGATTGCAAAAGAACATGAGCAGTGGCTTTACCAGGAATATGAAAACTATGAAAAACGGTTGCAGCAAATCAAGAGTGGGCCAGGCACAGCAACACAAAAACGACTGGCAAGCATCCGGCCACGACAAATGAAACTGCACCTGCTTATGCTTCTTGCAAGCACACAAACGAAGCAAGCAAATGAACACATAAAAAAATGTTTCCAAACCGCAACAAATGCAACTGAACAGTACAGTGCCCTTCGTCGATATCTAGAGAGTACGCTCCCTGACAAAGAGGAAGTCTTATGGAAGTATAGCAACATAGCAAAAAACCATCCAGTGAGTTGGGAATCATTTTTAGGCATTGTTGCTGGAGCAGACCTTGATGCACAAACCACAGTGAGATTAATAGAAAAAGCTTGGCATCATCCAGCATTTTCAATAGTCCAATCGAATGACCAACGTGCATTGTTTGGGACGTTTGCAAGAAAAAAACGAATATGCTTACTTACTCCCCAAGGAAGAGAACTCCTCAAAAAAATCATCTTAACCCTTGCACCAATTAATGAATATACAACTACTTCTATAATTAAAACTCTTTCAGTATTGGAGTATCTTAACAAAAAAGATCAAATCGCGTTGATGGAAATTGGAGTGACAATACTTCAACAGCTTTCAGAAAAGCAAACACCAAGTGTGTATGGGACACTACGAATTATTCTTAAAAACTCAGAAAAAGCTGCGCAGGCCTATTGCAAAGCAAAGAAAATACCTGCTCTTCCAATTGAAAACGTCTAAAATAAAACGTATAAAACACCTTCCTAAAAGACAGTGTATTTGACAGTAATTATAGTAAAAAAAGGGTAAAAAGCAGTAGAATTAGCGCCAGCGAGTGTTATTCTCAAAATCAAAGTTTGTTTGGGGAGGTGCAGCACCTGACGAATCAAATCTTGGTGGCTCAGGTGAGGAATTACCTGCTTGCTTACCCTCATTAACATCTTCCCGCACAGACAGTGGATCAGGAATATACTTATCTAGTAATTCAATGGCATAATAATACAATGGATAAAAAACG
>JAWAQC010000088.1:0-2471 GCA_038894115.1 Candidatus Woesearchaeota archaeon
CCAACAAACCATGGTTCTCAAGATTCGCGAATTATTTGACCAGGCAGTTAGAAAGCGCTGTAATACTGATTTGCCTATCGCAGTTTTTTTGAGTGGGGGTATTGACAGCACCTCAGTGCTTGCTACAGCAAGAAAATTCCATCCCAAAGTTGCTGCTATTGTTGTGGGAAAAGATTGGGATAGTGAAGACTCAGATTACCATAATGCTATGCGCTATTGTAAAGAAAATAATATTCCTGTCATTGCGCGCCAGCCGCCAACTGAAGAGGAGCTCTTTGCATTAGTGCCAACCATTCTCAAGGTCACTGAAAGCTTTGAGCCAAATATGATTAAACAATCAGGTTTTTCCCTGTTTTTGTCATCGATAGCTAAAGAGTATGGGTTTAAAATAGTGCTTTGTGGTGAAGGTGCAGATGAAGTCTTTTGTGGGTATCCAGAATTTAGTTTAATTCCTCAAGAAAAAGTAAAAGACCTTTCTCTGCAGTTTTTTAGGAATTTGTACAGGACCCAGCTCCAGCGTGTTGATCGCACTTCCATGGCCTATACAGTTGAAGTAAGGGTTCCATTTATGGATGTTGCTTTTGTTGAATATGGTATCAATATTCCAGCTTCTTGGAAAATCCGCGATAGTCAAACCAAGTGGATTCTTCGCAGGGCAATGGAAGATAGGCTTCCTGATTATATCGTTAATCGAAAAAAAGTTGTCTTAAGTGAAGGAATGGGCCATAAAGGAAACTCTTTGAAAGACGGAATGTTTACCTCCTTTATAAAAAAAACATTGTCCGAAAAGGAATTTAAGAAAATTCAGAAAAAAAATCCTCTCTACTCCCTCTCTAACAAAGAAGATGCATACTACTTTTCCCTGTATGTAAAAGAAGGATATAAAGCAAAAGAGTTTACTGGAAGAACTGTTGTTAACAAAACCCCTTCAGTAGCAAACAGTAAAGATATTTTTAAACAAATGAACCGTGGTTTATTTAGAAGGGATAGGCCAAGAAAACTAAAAGAATTGCTTAAAATTATTGATGATGCAATCCTTAAAAACATTCCAGTGCCTATTGTTGGTTTTTGGGGTATTGGGAGCAAAAGTCTTCCTGATACTTTTGACTTTGAAACCTTAGACTATCTTGATAAGCTTAATGAAGAAATAAAAAAGTATTATGCCCTTGGTCTTGGTTTTACCTTCATTATTTCAGATATGCATGCTGCTGTCAACCAAATTCCCCAAGCAACAAAACAGCAGTATATTCATGCAATGAAGCAAATACTGCTGCAAAGGGGCCATAAGGTTATGATGCTTTCACCCCTATGGGAAAAATACAGCATTAGTGAGCAGGCAATTCATCAAACCTTGATGAACATGAAGCCAGGATGGTGGGAATCCATTAGCAACAGAGAATTTATTGAATACAACGCAAACCGCTGCAGCTTTCGCCAAGATAAACTCTTAGCAGCCAAGCTTTATTATATTATGCGCATGGTTGAAAAACCAATGCTTGAACAAGAATTCAAAGGCTTTATTTTTCATACTTTTAGCGATTCAAAAATAGAGGACATTTTGCCAGTAATGCCCACTTATTACATGTATGCCCGCAAAGGATGGTCAAATGCTCCTTGGTTTAGTGAAAATTAAAAAGAAAATAACAATCAAAAAGAAAATAACGATTAAAAAGAAAAAGAAAGCATGCGATTCTTGCAATAGAGGCTGCTTGTTTTCATTACTTTTGCTATAGAAGAGACGATAATACCAGGGCTAATCCCATAACAGAAAAAAGCCAAAACCTATCTTTTTTTCTTTTTTTTTGCTTCTTTTTCTGGAGGTTTCTTTCTCTTTATTGTTTTTGTTCTTTCTTTTTCCTTTTTTGCTTTTCTTCGTCGTTGTTTTCTACTCTTATTTTCTTACTCTTGTTTTTACTCTTCATAGCTGCTTTCAAGCACTTCTTTGATTTTTGCTGCCTTTTTTTCGCCGATAAGCTCAATTGCTTTTAATGCTTCCTTATCTGCTAGCACAATATTTTTAACAGAGCCAAAATGTCTGAGCAATGCTTTGCTTGCCTGCATACCAAGGCCAGGCAAGGCATTAATCACTGCTTCTTGCTGCTCTTTGAGCTGTTGGGGCTTTTTTGTCCCATAGGCACTTATTGTGTTGGACGTTTCCTCTTGCTCATGCTTTGCAATAAAAAACAGCAGTTTTGCAGTCTCAGCAGCATCAGTAGTAAAAAGGACAGGAATGCCATAGCTTACTGTCAAGGTGGCTAAAAGGCCAAGCAGTGCATTCGGGTGGACATTGCGCACACTGTAAATTGTTTCTTTTCCCTGCACCACAATGAGCGGTCTTGCATAGGTATATTTTAGCTCTTTAGCCTGCTGTAAAATACGCTGGTCAATTAATGACTGGACAAAATCTTCGGTCGTTTTAAATTCAACACCAACCCGTTGGGAGAGCACAAAATCTGCAACTTCAAGCCGCT
>JAWAQC010000088.1:2481-4482 GCA_038894115.1 Candidatus Woesearchaeota archaeon
ATGTCGCAGTCAAGCAGTTTTAGCTGCTTGGTTACCTGATTGCTTGCTTCCCGATGGTCAATAATGATTGCTATCTGCTCCTTTTTTTCATATGCATCAAGCGGAATATGTTTTTGCTGCTGCAGGTTTCGCTCATGGCTGACAATGCTGATCGTTTTTTGAAGCTGTCCTAAATTGCGGTGCATTCGTTTTTCTTTATGATGCGAGCTCCAGCGATACATTTCATCTCTGGTTCCTTTAGTCACTAAGACAATGACACTTCCTTCTTGAAGCCTTGCAGTTCTCCCCCTGCGCTGGATGTGGCGTATTGCACTAGGAATCGGCTCGTAAAAGATAACCAGCTCAACAGCAGGAATATCAAGGCCTTCCTCTCCTACAGAGGAGCTCACCAAAATATTAAATTCTCCTGCTTTAAATGCATCAAGTATTTGCAGTTGCTCTTTTTGGCTTAGCCCTGAACCATTTTTTTTCGCCTGGCCCACAAAAAGTTTTGCTTTTGCATTTGGCAGTTTATTGACTTCTTCAACAATGACTTTGGCATTGTCCCGGTATTGGTTAAAAATAATGATTTTGGTTTGGGGATTATTTTCTAGCTGGTAGCTTACAATCCCAAGCAGCACTTCAAGTTTTGGATGCTGAATCCCTTGCAAAAACAATGCTTTGGTTTTGAGCAGTGCTGTTCTAAAATTTAGGTCTTTTACCACTTCTTTTGCAGCTTTTGACTGGCCTTGGTATCCTTCTCGCTCAAGTTTTTCCAAATACAGATACAGTGCTGGAATGCCCTGAGTTTCAAGCAGCTCTATGGCATGCTCTATCTTGATGACTTCAGCAACAAGGGAAATGGATTTCATTGCATCAAAGTTTTTTCCAGCAAGCATCTCTTCTCGTAATTTTGCCTGCAATCCAAGTAGCTCTTTTTTGCTGTGATTGGTAATAAAGTCCTGGTGGATATAGCCTTTTTCTTTGACCTTTTCAAGCTTTTCTTTGATATACTGCAAAAGCCGGTTTTTAATTTCCATAAACGATTCAGGAAACAGCACTTCTTTCCAGGTCATTTCAACAGGCTGAATGTAGGGAAGCACATCTGGGTCATCTTCAGTGCGCACTTCAATTGCTTCAATGTGCAGCTGCTGGATAATTTCCATTGTTTTTTCCATTTCACTTCCAGGTGAGGCAGTTAATGCTAAAATTCTTGGAAAGGGAGAAACCTCAAGATAGGTTTTTGCAATATACCCATATGCATAGTCTCCAACTGCTCGGTGCGCTTCATCAAAAACAACCAGGCTAAATGCTTTAAGATCAATGCTGCCAGCAAGAATATCATTCTCAATGGTTTGGGGTGTGCTTGCAATAATTTGGGCAGTTTGGTACAGCTGTTTTCGTTTTTGCGGTGGCACTGCTCCTGTAAACAGCACAATTCTATTTTCTTGGTCTTGGTAGGCAGGATGCTCAGGAAGCTGCAAATGCTTTTCAAGAACACTGCACAGCTGCTGTGCTAAGGGTTTTGTAGGAGCAAGAATAAGGATTTTACTTGCTGGGTATTGACTAAGCCGGTGGGCTGCAAGAAGCAGTGCTATGCCTGTTTTGCCCATCCCTGTTGGAAGTACGACAAGTGTGTTTTGCTTTGCAGCAGTTGAAAAGATTTTTTCCTGATATAATCGTGGTGAAAAATCTTTAATCATAGATAAAAGAAAGAGCACTTTATTTAAAAATGTTCTCTATCATCTTGTCCAGTGGATGTTACCCATTGCTCTCTGGTTTATTTTTGTGCATGTTGAAGTTGTCGTTAAGCAGCACGCATCAAAGCTGCGTAGGCACAAGGGAAAGAAGCAATAAGCGGCTCGACGGGGGGTTGTCCCTTACGGGGGTGGCGGCCTAAGGGAGCATTGACGTGGTTGCCGAAGCCGATGCGTGCTGCTTCCAAGAGCAGCATCGTGCTTGCTAGCGCAAGCACCAGGCAGTGTAGTCTGGTGAGGCGCGCAGGGTCGTGGACTTTTACGG
>JAWAQC010000089.1:0-4453 GCA_038894115.1 Candidatus Woesearchaeota archaeon
AATTTTGCCGGCGCAGCAACAAGTTTGAACATGGGTGCAACAACAGGAACTGCAACAATTCGAAATCCAACATTAGAACTTCCTACTGCTTCCTCTACGATAAGTTTTTCCTCTGCAACAGGAACAAAAACAATTAGCACAGGGGGCAGTACTCATCTTAATCTTGCTCCAGGTGGCAATGTTGGGATTGGCACTTCCTCACCAAGCTACAAGCTTGATGTTGCAGGCACAGGCAGGTTTACTGATAATGTGTATTTTGATAAAAGCATTTTTGTTGAGAAAAATATTTACTTGAAAGGCAATTTAACGCGCTACAATGTTGCAAACCTAAATATCAATGGGTCACTGATTCCTTTTTTTGATAATATGTTTAGCTTAGGTACCAGCAGCAATCGCTGGTCAGCACTTTATACCCCCTCAGCATACATTACTAATCTCTATGATTCTGATGCCAGTAATTTCTTTGATAATACCGGCAGTGCTTCACAAACATTAACTTCGATTACTTCAGATGGTGCATTGCAGTTTACTTCAATAGCGATAGCACCTACTCAAGTTACTGGGGGTAGCAGCGGTCAAATCATTATTGCAAATGCTGGTGGCCAAGGTGTTTGGAACACAATGAGTGGTGATGTAGTGATTAGTACATCGGGTGTGACAACCATTCAGCCAGATGCTGTTGCCCTTGGGAGTGATACTACCGGAAACTATGTAGCTACGCTTACTACAGGTCATGGAGTTAAAACCACTGGTGCAGGATCAGGAGAAAATATAAATCATGTCCTCTCATTAACCGGTCAAGCATCAGCATTGCATAATTTATCTACTAGTGGTCTCATTACACGGACAGGTACTAATACGGTAGCAGCACGGACCATTACTGGAACAGCTAATAGAATTTCAGTAACTAATGGCGATGGTGTTTCTGGTAATCCTGTTCTTGACGTTGTTACGCAAGGTGATGTGCTTTCAGGCAGTGGCATTATTGTTAGCAGTGGTAATGATGTGCTTGTTGGTGCTGACAGTGTTGATGTAAGTATTGCTATAGATCCAACCTATACTCAGCGCAGGGTTAGCTCAACTTGTGCCGTAGGCTCAGCAATTCGTGTGATCAATCAAGACGGTACAATAAGTTGTGAAACTGATGATTACATTGGTAATGCCCATAATCATACAGCAGGAGGCAACCTTAATATGAACGGGTATAGAGTTACAAACATTGGCTCAGGTGGATCGTATTTTACTCCCACTGGTGGATTATTGCTTACTGATCAACTTACTGTCAATAATGGTGGTTTTAATGTCCTAGGCGATGGTGAAATTAATGGAAAATTAATTGTGTCACCCGATGGTATGACCATTACTGGAAATTCACAAATTGTAGGTACCTTAACTTCACTTACAGGCTTAAGTTCTTCCGGCACGATTACATTTTCAGGACTGACAGCAAATCGTTTAGTTGCAACAACCACTGGTGGACAGTTAACTACATCTATTACTGCTTCAAATTTACAAGCGTCAGTTTCTGGAACAACCGGGAGCGGAAACTTGGTATTTGCGAATAGTCCAAGCTTATCATCAGCATCATTAACATCACCTACCCTTACTTCTCCAATCGTCAGCTCTTTAACACCATGGCGACTTGTTGCAACGGATGGTGATAACATTCTTGTTTCCACGATTAGTGCAAATGATTTGCGTTCATCTGTATCAGGAACGACAGGGACAGATAACTTAGTCTTTGCAACAGCTCCGACACTTACTTCACTGACAGTTTCTTCAGGTGGTCTTGCAGTTACAGGAAATTCTGATATTAATGGTTATCTAAGTATTAATTCACAAAATTCTGAAGGTGGAGTTGATGTTGAATATGTATTAGGCCTTGGTGGTGATTACAGAACAATTGTACATTCAAAATTGAATTTTAAAGCATGGGACGACCAAGGATTTCTTTTAGTTGATGCTGTAGGTGCATCCCAAGGTAAAATTCCGAAAATGAGTTCATCAAGTAGGATTACAGATTCAATTATTGAAGAACGTTCAGGAAATATTGGCATTGGATTAAGCAATGCACCAGGATATAAGCTTGAAGTTGGTGGGAGTGTCGGTGCAACAGGATTTTATTACACCTCAGACCAAAACCTGAAGGAAAATATTGTTCCACTAGAGGGCGCGTTGCAAAAAATTACTCAGCTTACTCCAGTCACTTTTACCTGGAAAAACAGCACCACCAATACTACCCAGATAGGATTACTTGCCCAAGATGTTGAGCAGGTCTATCCAGAGCTAGTTGGGCAAAATGCTGACGGCATTAAATCCTTGCAGTATGGCAATTTAGTTGCACCCTTAATTGCTGCAATTAAAGAGCAGCAGGCACAAATTGATGCTCAGCAAAAAGAGATTGAAACACTAAAGAAAGAGCTTGAGGTGCTGAAGCGTGGGTAAACTCTTTCTTATTTTTTTTATAGTTTTACTTGCATTCTCTCCTTTATTTGTTATTTCTGATAGTGCAAATTATGTTGATCTTGTAAATAATGCTGATACACTTATTACAAAGCACGGTATTACCAAATGTGTTTTTAATAATAATTGCGGAAAAACCATTTTTATTCCACTCCTTACGTATGCAGAATGGACTGCATTCATTTCTAATGCTCCCTCCTGTACTTCTGTTTGCAATATGCAGGCAACAGATTCTGATGGTGGACAAAATCTTGTTACTGCTGGCACTTGCACCTATGCAGCACAATCTCCATGCACCAATAAATGTGTAAGCACTTATCCTGATACCTGCTTAAGTTCTACGGTTTTAAGAGAATATTATGTAACCGGAAGCACTTGTAGTTATACTGATGTTTATTGTACTGGTTTTTATGATGAGACAGATTATGGTTATAATATTCAAACAGGTGGACATTGTATCGTGTTTTCTGGGTGTAATAGCAATTCTTGCGTTTTAGCATATAATACAGATCATTGTAATCATTCAGTATTATATGAATATTATTATGAAGTAGAAACAGGAACTTGTGATTTGGCTATCATTGATTGTTCCGAAGAACCAGGTTATACTGATTGTGTCACAGATATTACTGGCTCCTATTGTATCTAATTTTCGAGGTGAACACCGATGTTGTCCAAGCACGAAAAAATAAAAATCAGCCTTGAAATGGGTTCGTACCTGTTGCTCTCTTGGCTCTCTTTATATTTGTATTATGCAATTGGGTTTAAGATAGAGCGCCTTTTTGATGTCAGCCATTTACTCCAAACAATTACCCAAGCAGTCATTCCTATTGTCATCATCTTGGTTGCCTTGGGCATTGCCACAGCATTGTTGCTCATTGCCCTTCGCCATTTTGAAAAAAAGCAGGCAATTACCTATGGGTTGGCAAGCTCAGTGCTGGCAGTGTTGCCAGGATTTTTCCTTTTTTATGACCTGCTTATCTTTTATGGGTTCATCTTTGCCTTTTACATTCTTGGGGTAGGTATTGCTGCTGCAAAAATCACTGACGAGCTTGAAGACAACTGGCATCATAGTTTCCATATTGGCTGGCAATATCTGCGAAAAATCATTTTGCTCAGCGCAGTTGGTGCATTTATTGGAAGTTTTTTGATGATAAGCTTTAATCCTGTGCATTACCAGGACTCGCTTACTGCCTCAATTGAGCGCATGGCCTTGGAAAATGCAAAATCAATTTCTAAAGAGCAAGTGTATGCAATGCTGCTAGCCCAAGACGAAGCAGGCAGTGCATTTATGCTTTCCAAACAGGATTTCAAAGAATTGTTGGATGCACTCTATACCCCCTTAACTGTTGATGAATATGTACTGTTGGCATATCCTACCTTTAACCAAATGCCAATACAAGAGCAGCAAATGATTAAAGAGCGCCTTGCCTTTACCCTTAACAGCAACGAATACATTGCAGCCCAGGAAAAATTAAAAGAGCAAAAGCTGGATGCATTGTATGCAAAATATCAGGCAGGGCTTAGTGCTGCAAAACCAGATTTAGCAATTGCAGCTGATGAAATCTACCAGCGTATGCAATCCCCAGCATACCAGCAGGAGGTTGCCTCACTATCCTCTGATTTGATACGGGAAATGCCACTGTTCCAGGTGCTTTTTGGCCTGCTTCCTATCTTAACAGCACTAACGATTTTTACTTTTATTATGCTCATTGAGCTTGTTGCAAGCTTTTTTGCAGGCTTGGTGTTTATGCTGCATTATGCAATGTACAAAAGCAAGCTTGACCGCTGGTAATTTTTTCTTTTCTCAACCTTTTTTTTCTTTCTTGGACTCTTCTTTGAATTTTTGTTGGTTCTTTTTGTTGCTACTCTTTACATTGAGCAGCACGCATCAAGGGTGCGTAGGCACAAGGCAGAGAAGTGATATGCGGCTCGACGGGGGGTTGTCCCTTACGGGGGTGGCGGCCTAAAGGAGCATTGAAGGTCTTGC
>JAWAQC010000090.1:0-4434 GCA_038894115.1 Candidatus Woesearchaeota archaeon
GATCTTGAACAGCAGCAGTGTATTGTTGTCAGAAGAGATACAGGGCAAAAAAAACCCATCAAATTGCACGAAGTAAAACAAGAAATCAAAGCAATGCTTACCCAAATGCAAAATGAGATGTACCAAAAAGCAAAAGAGCAGTTAGAAAAAGCAATCCTACCAGTAACAAGCTGGGATGCATTCATTGCAGGAATTGAGCAAAAAAAACTCATCAAGGCACCCTTTTGCTTGCAACCAAGCTGTGAAGAGGCAATTAAAGCAAAAACTCAAGGAGTCAGCAGCCGTAATATCCCCCTTACCAACGAGCCATTGCTTGCCGAGCAATGCGTGCATTGCAAAGAGAAAAGCAAAGCAAATGTCTACTTCTCAAAAGCGTATTAACCTGCGCAGTCAAGAGGGTAAGGGACGCAATGAAGAAAAGTGATTAGAAAGGGATGAGAAGAGAAAGAAGAACAAAAGAAATGACAACATAAATGCACGCTAACTGGAATCCTAAACCTTTATCCTGATACAAACGTGATACTGATGCAAAGCACAACACCCCAACAACAAACAGATGGAATGCAAGGCTTTTTGCAAGAATTAACGACCATCATTAAAACAAAAAAACCAAACAAAGATGCAATTACAAAAATAAAAATGCAGCTGAGCAAGCAATACAAGCTCTTCAGCATCCCCAGTGATATTGAACTGCTCATGAACCTGCAAAAAGAGGATTTTGAAGCACTCTTGCCCTATCTTGCAAGCAAACCGACAAGAAACCTTTCCGGTGTTCATGTCGTTGCTGTCATGTCAATGCCCCACAACTGCCCCCACGGCACCTGCACGATGTGCCCTGGGGGATTAAACAGCCCATTTGGAAATGTTCCTAAAAGCTACACCGGCAATGAGCCTGCAACCATGCGGGCAATACGAAACCATTACGATCCCTATCTGCAAGTGTTTAACCGCTTGCAGCAGTATGTCCTGCTTGGAATCTTCCCCCAAAAAATTGAGCTAATTCTGATGGGCGGGACATTTTTATGGCTTGAGCAGGAGTACAAAATTGAGTTTATTACCGGATGCTATCAAGCAATGAATGATTTTTCAAGACTGTTTTATGACAGCAACGGCAATTTTTTGATTGCTGCGTTTAAAGAATACTTTGCTCTGCCTGCAAAAAAAGACGACCGCAACCGAGAAGCACAGCTGCAAGCAAAAATCCTTGCACAAAAACAACTGCTTAAAGAGCCTTGGAAGATGGAAACCTTGCGTGCCATGCAGCAAGAAAACGACCTGACCAGCCAAGTGAAATGCATTGGCCTCACGATTGAAACAAAACCCGATTATGGAAAAGCTGAGCATGGCAATGAAATGCTTTCCTATGGGTGCACCAGAGTTGAGCTTGGAGTGCAAAGCCTGTACGATGCAGCATTAATCGCGATGCACCGGGGCCACAGCCTTGCTGATACCAAAGAAAGCATTGCACAGCTACGCGATCTTGGATTTAAGCTCAATTTCCATGTCATGCTCGGAGTCCCTGGAATTACTGATGAGCAAGAAATTGCATCCTTGCCCTGGTATTTTTCTGACCCTGCGTACAGGCCAGACATGATGAAGATTTATCCGTTGATGGTCATGCCAGGAACTGCATTAGAACAACAATGGAAAGCAGGGAAATATAAGCCCTTAGAAACACAAGAAGCTGCAGAGCGCATCGCAACGTTTACGCAATGGGTTGAGCCGTATTGCAGAATCATGCGTGTGCAACGGGACATCCCACCAAAATACAGCAGGGCAGGAGTTCAAAAAAGCAATTTACGTCAAGACATTGATGCACGCTTAAAAGAAAAACAAATCCAATGCAAATGCATTCGCTGCCGAGAGATCGGCACAGTGCTCAAGCAACTGCCAAGCAGCAAAGCAAAACGCGAAGTAATCAAAAATCTTAAACCACATGTGTATGTCCAAGAATATGAGGCTGCTGGAGGAACTGAATATTTTATCAGCAAAGAAGACAAAGAGCAAAATATTCTGTTAGGATTTGTGCGCATGCGCTTTCCGAAAACATTCTTGCGCCCTGAAATCACCAAGCAAAGTGCATTGATTAGAGAATTGCATGTGTATGGAATCACGGCAGGATTAATCCTTGATAGCGATGAAAAAACTGCGAAGGACAAAGGAATGCAAAGAGATGAAAACAGCAGCGTGGAACAAACCTTCCAAGTCCAACATAAAGGCATTGGAAAAGAGCTCATGCAAGCAGCGGAAACGATTGCACGCAACGCTGGGAAAACCAAGATGGTGGTGATTTCTGGAATCGGTGTTCGAGGATACTACCGAAAATTAGGCTATGTCCTGGAAGGACCCTATATGGTTAAAGAACTCATAACAAAATAAACCATGGGGAAACAAAAACGCAGTGAAAAAAAAGAAAACAAAAAAATGAGAAAAAAAGAATTGAACATAATTCAAGAGCAGCATCAAAAGAGCGACTGGAGTGTTTGCTTATAATGCTGTAGGGGGACCTGCCCCATCCGGGGACCAACAGAATTGCGAAGCAATGCAAGAATTGCCAAACGAAAGGAGCGGGTGCTTGCGCTAGCAAGCACGATGCTGCTCTTGGCAAGAGCAGCTTCTTGGTACTACTTTTGCTATTGCATGCAAAGAATAATGAGAAAAAAAGAAAAAAAGCCTAAAACCATTATGAAAACAGCTTAAGAATTTCTTGTTTATGCTCATGGGCACACGCATACCCTTTTTTGATAAGTGCAGGATAATACTTTTTTGATTCAAAAAGAAAATGGCCCTGCAATTGGGGAACAAGCAAAACATACGGTAAGGTTAAGGTCTGCAAGCGCAATTGGGTCATTGCACCTTGCATGCTTACCATCGTGTCAAATAAAAGGTTAATCGTGCGAATACTCACCGTGCTTATGCTTGTGTAGTAGCCAACATCAACAATGAGCACTCGGTCAATATCTGAAGGCAAGTGCTTGAAAGGAATATTGTCATACACTGCACCGTCTATATACGTATTGCCATCATGCTCATAGGGGGTAAAAACACCCGGAACGCTCATGCTTGCACGAATTGCTGGCGTCACTGGCCCTGATGAAAAAACAGTTTCCTGACGAGTAGTTATGTTGACTGCATTAATAAATAAGGGGATGTGCAAATCAGAAAAATGAGCATGGTTAAGTTCTTGAGCAATCAGTGCTTCAAATTTTTTTCCTTTAACAAGGCCAGGATCCAAGACTGCAATATCAAGCAACGAAAAAAAATCATGTCGATAAACGAGGTCTTCAAGCATTTTCCATGAGTGATGATACGCATAAAAGGCACCAAAGAGAGCACCGACACTGCAGCCTGCTATTGCAGCAACCTTGAGCCCATGCTCATCTAAAAATTTTAAAACACCAAGATGGGCAACCCCTCTTGTTCCACCACCGCTAAGGACCAAGCCAACCTTCATGCATGATTCACCATAATCAATGACCATGCTTGAGTGCTGCTGCCCCTACAAAAGGCCTGCCTACTGAAAGATAGGCAAACCCAAGAGATTGCATCATTGCTGGCTGATACAAATTTCTTCCATCAACAATGAACGGCACACGCATCAGCTGCTTAAGCTGGCTAAAATCAGGTAAGCGAAAATCATCCCATTCAGTAGCAATCACAAGTGCAGATGCACCCTCTGCTGCTGCATACATTGAATCTGCATAGAAAACCTTGTTTCCTAAAACTTTTTTTGCATTTTCCATAGCAACAGGGTCATACACCTGCACAAGTGCTCCTTCAACAAGCAACTGGTCAATCACATCAAAGGCTGGCGCATTGCGAACATCATCAGTCCTTGGCTTAAAAGAGAGTCCCCATATCCCAATACGCTTGCCTTCAAGTGGTCCTAAGTGAGACTTAAGTTTTGGCACCAAGGAGCGTTTTTGCACTTCATTGACATAATCTACCGCACGCAAAAGATTTGCCTTTAATCCACGCTGTTCCATCGCATACGCTAATGCCTTGATATCTTTTGGAAAACAGCTGCCGCCATAGCCGATGCCTGCCTGCAAAAACCGAGGACCAATACGCTCATCAAGGCCAATGCCTTTGATAATCTCTTTAATGTCAGCGCCTGCAATCTCACACAGTCCCGCAAGCTCGTTCATAAAAGAGATGCGCATTGCAAGCATTGCGTTGGAAGCATATTTAATGAGTTCTGCATTTTCATATGAGGTAACAAGAATAGGTTTGTTGACGCGCTCAAACGGCTTGTATAAGGTTGTCATGAGAGACAATGCTTCTTGATCTTCACCACCTAAGACAATCCTATCTGGGTTTTGAAAGTCTTTAATTGCTGCACCCTCTTTCAGAAACTCAGGATTGGAAACGACAAAAAAAAGAGTTGTAGTTTTTTTTTTTAAGTTTTTCTTGGAACGAAAGGTTGGTGCTAAA
>JAWAQC010000091.1:0-4298 GCA_038894115.1 Candidatus Woesearchaeota archaeon
CGTCCAGAAATTAATCCTGACATTGCCTATCTTCCAATATTGCTTGGCATCTTGCTTGGCACTGCCCTGTTTTTTTTGCTGGTAAAATACAAAACCTACAGGCTATGGAAATTCTGGTATGGCTTAGGTATTACCCTTGGGTTGCTGTTTGCATTCAAGCCTTTTATGGATGAGTGGATTGCTGTTGCTTTTGCAGCATCTATTGCTTTTATTCGCATTTTTTGGAAACAAGTCTTTATTCATAATCTTTCTGAACTTTTTTTATATGGTGGCATTGCAGCAATTTTTGTTCCTATTCTTAACTTGTTTTCAGCAGTTATTTTGCTTGTGCTTATCAGTGCCTATGATATGTATGCTGTCTGGAAAAGCAAGCATATGATTGCTATGGCAAAAGAACAGTCAAGGCAAAAACTCTTTGCAGGGCTTTATCTACCCTATCGGCCAACACAGGCAACAGTATTTACAAGTATACCTACACAGGCTAAAGGGTCAACAGAGGGTAAAGAAAAGAATAAAGTAAAATCTTCTGCATCTCAACATTCTGGTTTGCAATCCAGTTTGAAGTCCACGTGGAAGGCACGCATTGCTGCACTTTTTAGGTTTAGTCAACAAAAAAGGAATTCTTCTACTTATGAGGCATTATCTTCCCCTTACTCTGCAAAGCAGGCATCACACACATCTTCTAAACTATACTCCTCTTCTGCACATTCCTTAACAGAGCCAAATCAAACACGCACTGCAATTTTAGGTGGTGGTGATCTTGCATTTCCCCTTCTTTTTGCTGGTGTTGTGATGGTCATGCATCTCTATGCAGGAATACTCCCATTGATTGCATTTTTTTCAGGAGCAATCATTGCCGCTGCAGCAGCCTTTGCACTGTTGCTGCTTTTATTATTTGCTAAAGAAGAAACTTTTTATCCTGCAATGCCTTTTTTAACCCTTGGTTGCGGGCTTGGATATGGACTGCAATACCTTTTTATTGCTTTTGTTGCCTGATGTTGTTGTAAGACCCTTTTTAACTCTTTTTTCTTTACTTTCTTAACCTTTTTTTCTTAACCTTTTTTTATTGTTTGTTGATGTCTCTTTACATAATCTTTTTTTTTGATTACCCCTCTTATTGTTTGCATTTCTATTACCCTTCTTCTTGTTTACGCTACTTTTACTTTACTTCAATTATTTTACTCTTACCTTACATCTAAATGTTTCCTTAATGCAATCCTTAAAGCAACATTCACAAGACATTTGCAAGATTAACATTTAAATAGGAGTTGTGTTATAACAATAATTGTTTTTGTTTATTACTATTAAGAATTATTCGTTTATATTAATTATTTATTTAAACTTTTAATTAATTTAAACTTTTAATTATTATTTTGTTTTTTTCGTTAGCGTGCTTTGGTTATCGTGATAGCGTATCGCTAACATCTGGAGGGTTACCATTTATTGTTTAACATGCACTCTCTTTCCAATTGAAGTATACGTTTAAAAGTTAAATTACGATTTTAAAATGCCAGCAAAACAATACAAATACCTTCCTTTGCATGAGATTGTACTGCGCAAGTATGAAAAGCCAGATGCAAGCCTATCACAGCGAGAGCAGTACAAGCGATTATGTCTTTCTCTAGGGTTGCTGCAGCCTGGAGATTCCAGGGACATTGTTGTTGATGTGCTTGCAGTGCTGCTTGCAGCAGCCAAGCAAAAAAAAATGCTTGATGCACAGGAAATCCAGGAGCAAGTCATTGCCTATCGCAAGCAGCACCAGCTTCCCTTGCTTGGCATTGCACCCTCGAATATTCGCAGGCAGATGCGCAGGATGCGCCAGCTTTTTTTAGTTGAAAAAATCAAAAACAAGTATCGCATTACTGAGTTTATGCCGCTTTCAAAATTGTTTGAAGAAAAATTGCTTGCGTATTTGATTCCCAGTATTCTTTCACGGGTTAAAGAATATATCCAGCAGGTAGATGAAACCTAAGCTTGGTGTTAGCTTTCTTTTTTTTCTCCATGTTTTGCATGCGAATGCTTTTAATAAAAAAGCAATACGCGGTTAATCAATTGTTTGTTGTATAATCTTACCTTACTTACATTATGCACTCATGATAGTTCAACTATCTACTCTATGCCCCTTACAGGAGAAAAGAGAAAAAGGAAAAAATAAAAAAATACTCTAACCCAAAAAACAGGCAAGTGGTTTTTGCTCGGAAAGCATCCTTTTGTTACCTCGTTTTTGGAATGCCTTTATTTTTTTGTTTTTGCTGGTTTTGCT
This sequence comes from Candidatus Woesearchaeota archaeon, assembly GCA_038894115.1. Taxonomy (GTDB): domain Archaea; phylum Nanobdellota; class Nanobdellia; order Woesearchaeales; family JAWAQC01; genus JAWAQC01. Next base: position 2,264 of record JAWAQC010000091.1, read on the forward strand.
TTGGGTTTAGCTTTGGTTTTTGGTTGGCAATCACAGCCACTGCATCCACATCCCATCGTTTTTCCCTCACAATGTTTTTCTTAGTATTTTTTTGGAGTGTTTTTCTTGCTTTAGTAGTTTTCTTTTTATTTTTTTTGTTCTTTTTTTATTTTTTTTGATTTTTGTGTTTTGATTCTTGGAAATTCCTCTGAACATTTTTGGTATTGCAGCAGGTTTTTTTGGAGGTGTTCAAGACGAAAACTTTAGTTGTGGCAACGATAAATTTTTTTCTTTTGCAAGCATACTCCATTTTGCCAGTGGAAACCCAACAACAACGTGGCAATCTCCAGAGATTTTTTTGATCAGCATTGCCCCTTTTCCTTGGATTGCATAACTGCCAGCCTTATCAAAAGGCTCTGTTGTTGCAAGATATGCTTGTAATACACTTTTTGGTTGGGGAAAAAAGGTTACCAATGCCTTGTCTATGCATCGGTAGGTTTTGGAAATCTTGCCTTGGTCAAGAATAAGATGGCACAGTGCTGAATATACGGTATGGGTTTTGCCTTGTAATGTTGTAAGCATTTTTAATGCATCGCTGCTGTTTTTTGGTTTACCAAAAATTTTTCCTTGGTATGCAACAATGGTATCAATGCCAAGAATATAATACTGCTGTTGCCTTGCATGCTTGTGCTTGTGTTTTTGGTTTTGGAGTTTATCCATAAGCCACAATGCACATGCCATTGCCTTTTTTTTTGCCATCAGCAACGCATATGCTTGTGGAGCTATTGCCTTGTTTGGAATTGATTCATCAACATTGCTAGTGTATGCTTTAAAGGGAATGCCCAGCATTTTTAGCAATGCTTTTCTTCGTGGTGAAGCTGAAGCAAGATAGAGGATTGGCTGTACATTTACTCTTGCTTGGTCTTTGGCTTTTGTCTTGGTTTGCAGTCTGCTGCGGCCTGATTTCTGATGCGCTCTGTTTTCCATTGTTTTTATCTTCCCTTGGCTTGAACTGTTATTTGTATGCACCCTTTATATGAAACGCTACGCAGCAGCATCGTGCTTGCTTCGCAAGCACCCGCTCCTTTCGTTTGGTAATGCGAGCATTGTATTGCAATTATGTTGGTCCCCGGATGGGGCAGGTCCCCCTACTGCATTGCAAGCATTCACTTCAGTCGCTCTCCTGATGCTGCTGCGTTTGGTGCTAGTTTTTGTTTTTTTAGCAGTTGAGGTGTAGTGTTTATCTGTGTTATCTTTGATTCTTTTACTTTGTTTGGCGTTTTATTTGTTTGCGTATTTCGTATTAACCTGAATCAATATTTTAATCTTTCTTTATTAGATTGTTCTGGTTTTTTACAAGGTACTACGGTACTCTTGCTCTTATTTTTTTCTTTACTCAACTTTTTTCTTTACTTAGCATCTCTTTTCTTCTTAACCTACTTTAAAAAATATTTTTCTTCATTATCCTTCATCAAATATTGCTTAATTAAAATTACTCTTTTACTCTTTTTTATTACACCTTTTATTTTCATTCACGCTTCTATTTCATTCACTTGATCTACCATTTTGCCGAAATCTTTATATACCTATGTTCTAAAAAAATTGCTATGGACTCTGGAGCAGGGAGCAACAACAGATTAGAGTTAAAAACTCTGGTGCCTAAACTGATACCATTGGTAAGGAATACTCAAGCACCAAAGCCTAACTTTTTAGTTTTTGTTTTGCTTGCATTGGTTTTTGCACTCTTTTGCACTGTTTTTGCACACGCCTCAATTACCACTGCACACTTGTATGGCACTGACAAAATTTCTGGACTTTATGATTTGCATAATCCCCAAGAAGCTGTAAGCATTGAAGCATTGGTGGTTGATCCGCAAGGAATTGATATCAATCAATTATCATTATCCTTGCAATCCTATGGTGTAACCTTTCCACTTTCAAGCTGCAATGTTATTTGCACCCCACTTACAGGTGTGCAATACCAGCAAGGCACGCACAATTGTACCTGTAATCTGCAGTGGAAGCCTACCCAAGCCCAATTACTTACCTTACGCTA
>JAWAQC010000092.1:0-4289 GCA_038894115.1 Candidatus Woesearchaeota archaeon
GTCGGCGTCCGGCCTCCTCCGGGCCCGTGCCGCCACCCCCGTAAGGGACAACCCCCCGTCGAGCCGCTTATCGCTTCACTCCATTGTGCCTACGCAACCTTGATGCGTGCTGCTCTTTGTGCAACAACGATTAGAAATCTTTGTACGATGTGCTGATGGTTTCAGACCAAAAAGAAGGTAATGTAAAGCGAATCATCCCTGTAAACTCATCGCTTAGAACATAGCAAAAGGATGTGAGTGATTGGAATTGCAGTGCAGGGTCATGCTTAACTGCAGCAAAATGTTTGCTTGCTTGGTCATAGAGTTTTTTAATGGGTCTGCGTTCAAATTCTGCCTGTAACAAGGATGGCTCTTTAAAGAGAAGCACATCTGCTAAGCGCAACACATTAAGATCAATCATAGCACTATTCTGGGTTATTACAATCAGGGTAAGGTGCTTATGGCGGGCTATTGCCATTAGTTTGCTAAGGTATTTGTTCGCATTTTTCATAGAATCGCGTGACGAAAAACTCAGTGCACCTTCATCAAGCAGCAGCACGACTCCTGATGGAAGGCTTTCAATCTGTTGGGTTTTTTGAACCCAAGAAGGAAAGGTAGTTTTTTCATATCCATAGACAAAGCAGCGCCGTTTGGAAAGCTGATGGGCAAGCTCTAAAAATTTCATCCCAAGTGCAGTTTTTCCAGAACCACGCTTTCCCATAATAAGCAAAATACTGCTTTTGGTAAGAAAATTTTTTTCAAACATTCCAAGGCTTCCATGCTCACGATGGACTTCGTGAAATGCAATGTAGGGATGTGTAAGAGTAGAGCGATCACTCTGTTCTTTTTTTCTAAACACGGATGCAAATAATTTAAAGAATTTCATCGTGGGTATCAAGGTTGATAAAGTATATAAAGATTCTGGTAGGTTTTACTTATGCCCTATCAGTACTGGGCCTTTATACCTCTTGTTTTTTATCCCGAATGTTTTTACAGGAAAGTATCTCTACGTTCCTTCCTTGTCCTCTTTTGCGTGAGAAAGTAACCAAAAACTATTAAAACAACCCGCGTCCCCTTTCTGGATATGCGAATCCTTTATGTTCCTGGCAGCTGTATTCTTCCTGTAGTACTCCCAGCTGAGCTTATCACCAAACTGCCTAAAACGATAGGACTTTTTACCACAGCACAATTTCTTGAGCAGCTACCTGCAATTAAAAAGTCCTTGGAAGATGCCCAAAAATCAGTGTTTATCACAATGCCAAGGCATACACGCTTTAAAGGGCAAATTTATGGCTGTTCAACCTTAGCTATTGATACCACTACCATGCCTGTTGATGCATTTTTATACATTGGGGATGGTATTTTTCACCCCTACGCACTCCTTTTTCATAATGACCAACCAGTTTATGCATACAATCCATTTGATAACAGCATAGCCTGCTACACAAAAAAACAGATTGCAGATATTTTGAAAAAACATAAAGCGAATCTAGCACGTTTTTACCAGGCAACCACTATTGGGGTTTTGGTAACAACCAAGCCGGGCCAAAACAGAATGTCGTATGCTGAAAAACTTCCTTCCCTTTTTCCCCAAAAACACTTCTACTTTTTTTTAGCTGACACTATTGATTTTGCAGAGCTTGAGAATTTTCCTTTTATTGAAGCATATGTTAATACGATGTGCCCAAGAATTGGCTATGACGATACTAGAAGAACAAGCAAAGCCATCGTTAATCTTGAAGATATTAGTCCAATGCTATTCTAAGAACGCAGTGTTCTCCAAAAACTTCTGTTTATTGGAACTTGATTCTTAGCTGCAAACCTAACTATTCCAAAAAACATTTATAAAGAAAGAGTATTTTTTTATCATAAGCTTCTCCCTCCATAGAACAGTTAGACAAAGAACGTAAGGTGCATAAGAGCCTAACCCTTTTAGGATAAAACCAACATTACCATAAAAACTAACCAAGGAGAGAGTTTAAACCTGTAGGGAGATCGAACATACTACAATAAACAAAAAATAAAAGAGAGGAAATACAGTGAAAAAGACCATAAATTCCATTATACCAAAAAAACCCATAATAAGCATTAGCTTGTTTAGTTTTGCACTTATTGCGATTCTTTTGAGTGGGTTACTGCTTCCTGCTTCAGGATGCACGAAGTCCCAGTACCAGCCAAGGCAGGTGCCATCTGCATACTATGACCAAGCTGGGCTTTTTCCTGCAAAATTTTCTTCTGTAGCAGAGCTGCAATCATTCTTAAAAAAATACCAGAACCAACCCTATTACTCAAGAGGGATGTTTGGTGCAATGACTGATGGCATGGTTGTAACCAAGCATAGCATACAACCTGCTGGGCAAGAGATGACAATATCATCCCGGAATGATTTTTCAGGAACCAATGTTCAAGTCCAAGGTATTGATGAAGGTGATATTATTAAAACTGATGGCGAGTATATTTACACGATTTCTGGCAATACACTGTTTCTTGTCAAAGCATATCCTGGCCAGGATGCAGCAATTGTAAGTCAAGTGGGCATTGAGTTTACACCTCAAGGTCTTTTTGTTAGCGGCAATAGGCTTGCTGTCTTTGGCAATACCTATGATAACAAAGTGTTTCAGGGAAGCGTTATTAGGCCAACAACAGGGATGATGCAAATTTTAGTCTATGACATCAGCAACAAGGAAAAGCCAAAACTGATTAAAAGTTATGCGATGGAAGGCAGCTATAAAGAATCACGTATGATCGGCAATAACGTGTATTTTGTCACCATTACTTATCCTCAGCAGAGAAATCCCTTGCCTTTGGTGATGGATGGAACCGCCTTATCTACTATTCCTGTTGATAGAATTACCTATTTTCCTAAACCCTATTCAATGCCTTCATATGCAATTTTAGGCAGTATTAACCTTGCATCAGCAGGCACTATTACTACCCAAGCAATCATTATAGAAGGGAACACGATTTTTTATATGGCTCCGGAGGCACTCTATCTTTCGTTTACTGAATATATTAATGAATGGGAGATTGAGCAAAGCATCTTGGTCAAGCAGATGATGCAGTATTTAACAGCTGAAGAAAAGCGATTGATTGCAAAAATTGAGAACACAGATGATGATGTAATGAGTCCCTTTGAAAAACAGGTGAAAATTCGTCAAATTGTAGAGACTGCAATGCTCTACCTTTCTGAAGAAGAGCGAAAGGATGTTGAAAAAGCAGTTGAAGAAAAAGCAATGAAGGAACTTGAAAAATATCCCTACCAAGAATACACAGCCATTCATAAAATTGCAGTCAGTGGCAATGATTTTACCCTTGTAGCCAATGGTAAAATTCCAGGCCGTGCAAATAACCAATTTTCCTTTGATGAATATGAAGGTGTTTTACGCGTTGCAACTACACTTACAAAAAACTGGAGATTAAAGAGCATTGCTGCACCAGAGCAGCAAGCTGCTAATGCTGATGATCAAGAGGAAAATAGCATTGTTGAACCTGATGGAGGTTTAGAAGAACGCTCTGCATTGCTTATTGCCCCACCACGATGGCAGCAAGACACTAGCAATGCAGTCTTTACCCTTGATGACCAGCTGCAAGTCCTTGATAGCCTTATTGGCATTGCACCTGGTGAAATGATTTATGCCAGCAGATTTATGGGTGAAAAACTCTACTTAGTAACGTTTCGACAGGTTGATCCATTTTTTGTCGTTGATTTGAGCAATCCAAAAAAAATAACCCTCCTTGGAGAACTTAAAATTCCTGGGTTTTCTCGCTATCTCCATCCCTATGATGAAACCACAATCATTGGAATTGGAAGGGATGCTACCCTTGATGGAAGGGTCAAAGGATTAAAAATCTCATTGTTTGATGTAAGCAATGTGCATAAACCAAAAGAGATAGCAACCTATGTTACTGACGATGGTTATGCCCAATCTACTGCTGAATATGAGCATAAAGCATTTTTATTTTCAAAAGAAAAGCAGCTCCTTGTAATCCCAGCATATAGTTATCAATGGAAGAACAATGCATACGAAGAAGTCTACAATGGTGCAATGGTGTTTCATGTTGCCAAAGACAGTATTAGGTTGCGGGGAATTATTGACCATAGCGATGGCAATATCTTTAGTGGCACAAGCATGGAGCGAAGCTTATATATTAATGAGTTGCTCTACACTAAGTCTCCAACAAAACTACGCATCAACAAGATAGAAGATTTACAGCCAGTGAAAACCATCATATTTGAAAATATCTGGAAAAGAGAGGGTGGCATTGCTATCTATTAACGTTTCTCTACTACCCTTTTGTTTTCTTTTTTT
>JAWAQC010000093.1:0-4245 GCA_038894115.1 Candidatus Woesearchaeota archaeon
GCTTTTTATTGGGATTAGGAATTGGCTTGATAATTTGATAAAGAAGCACTTTTGTAGTTTTAAGGACCTCCTCCTTATTTACCATTGTAGGAGGCATGGCACTGGTTTGCGCAATAATGGTAAGTAACTCTTCAATAAGCTGCTGGTTTGGCTCATCAAGCGGAGAAACAAGCTCTTCAATAAGCATTTTTGCCCGATTAACGAGCATTGTTTTATGGTCTCCCTTCTCTATAATCTGAAAATCAACTTTCTTTTTTTTAAAAAGGTCGCCAAATGCCATAGGAATATGCGTTTCAAGTAATAATAATTTACATACGTGGTATATGTAAATACCAGTAAAAGCCAAGGAACGATAGAGAGCTTTAGCTGCATAAACAATAGCCAAATCAAAAGGATTTAAATTTTCTTACCAACTAGGTTATATATACTTTTTTTACCACCATAAAAGAGTTTCAAGAATAAAGAGCAAAAAACGAAACAGGAAAAAGAGCGTATTAAAAAAGCAAAAAAAAGGAATAAAAAGGAAAAGCTAAGTACTATCCCATTGCTATCCTATTTTTAACACGTAAAAAAACTAACCTCCGAAGAAAACAGCAGCTAAAAAAATGATTAGCGGTCATCCTGATGAGTAAGAACAACAAATGTTGGGTTTGACAATTGCGCAGCTTCTTTTCTAACATCAGCAGCGCGTAGAACTGCTAAATCCTGTTCAAAAGAAAACAATGCATCGCAAGAACCTGTAGCAAGGTAATGCAAACATAATGCTTCTGCCCTTGCTTTTAAGCTTTCAAAACTTAAGGCTGCATCGCCTTCCAGATAAGTTTTAGCAATTGCTACTTCTTTTTCTGAAACAGACTGCAATTGTTTGCATTGCGCATCAAAAATGCTTTTTACCTTAGCAATAGCATTTTGTTTACAGCTTGCATAAAAGCACAGCTGGCCATACGTTGGATCAATACTTAATACTGCACCTGCATCATAACCAAGCGAGCGTTTTAAGCGCAGCTCCTTGTAAATCCATCCTGAAAGCGGGCGGCCAACAATCCCATACAGTAAATGGTAAAGGAGTGTATTTTGATGGTACAAGCCTGGAAGCGAAAACCCATATAAAAGATAAGCTTGTTGAATATGGCGTTTTTCAACGACCAAATGTTTTGACTTGGGCTTTTTTTTAGGGACAAGAGCAGCTGGACCCTTGCGCAATGTAAATGCTTTTTCCACAAGGGGAAGAAGTGATGCAACGCCTTTTCCAACAAGTCCAATCACCATATTTTGCGAGGTATAATACGTTTGGTAATAGGAAGTAATATCCTCTTGTGTTATTTTTTTAACATCATCAATGACCCCATAGCTAGGAATTGCTTTTTTGGTCCCATGAAAAAGCGCTTGCTCGTATAAAACCCATTGGTAACGCCGTGGCTGGTCAAGCACCATTGCAATCTCAGAAAGAATAATTGCCCGCTCTTTTTCAATGCTTTTTTTTGAAAGAAGAGGGTTGGAAAGCACATCACCAAGAATTGTGATTGCTGTAGGCAAATGCTTACGCTGAATTTTGACATAATAAAGGGTATATTCCTGGCTTGTGGCGGCGTTAATTTCACCGCCTTTCTGCTCAATGGCAGCATTGATTTGGCCTGCGGAACGGTTTTTTGTCCCTTCAAAAACAACATGCTCAAGAAGATGGGAAATGCCATAAATGCCTTCATGCTCAGTGAGTGCCCCTGCTCGGACTGCAACAAAAACACAGGAAGATTCTCTGTCCATTTCATAGCACAAAACAGGAGTGCCGCTGGAAAGAACATGGTATGAAAATGCTTTTTTAGAAAAAATCATACTGCCTCACCAATCATAGCAACATACATAACATCAAAAAGAGGATAAAAAAAGAAAAAAAGAGCCTATATTTAAACTTATGTACTAGGGTTATTTAAGGGTAAAGAAGGCGCTGAGCAAAAAATAGAAGGAAAAACAGCAACAACAAACGTATTAAGAAAACGGTAGAGGGCAAAAGTAGTAAAAAAAAGAGATAAGAGCATCTTGTCTTCTCTTTTTAAGAGTTACAAGAATTTAAAAGCTTTAAGCTACTAAAGACAAGGTATGAACGAAATTATTATTGGAAGAAACGAAGCTGACAGAAAAAAGTACGGAATGCGTGGCACGATTCTCATTGGAAAGCAGTTTATTACAATGGGAACAACAACAACGCTTTCCGGCAATATTTACATGGATGTAGCAGGAGCCCATGTAGTTTTTATCTGTGGAAAACGAGGGGGAGGAAAAAGTTATACCATGGGTGTGATTGCAGAAGGACTTGCAGATATAGAGCCTGAAATTGCGCAAAACCTTTCAATTATTATGCTTGACACAATGGGGATCTACTGGACGATGAAATATCCTAACAGGAGCGAAGCAGAACTGCTTAAAGAATACAACTTAAAACCAAAACCCTTAGACATTAAAATTTATACTCCGCAAGGATTTTATTACCAATATAAAGAAAAAGGCATTCCAACAGATTATCCCTTTACCATTAAACCCTCAGAATTAACAGCTTCAGATTGGGCAATGACATTTGATATTAAAGAAACTGAACCTATTGGTGTTTTAATAGAACGAATCTTGTTTGAGTTCCAAGACAAAGGCATTGATTATGATATTGATGATATTATTGCAGCACTAGAACGAGACCAGCGTGCACAGCCAGCAATCAAAGATGCAGCAATCAATATGTTTATGAACACGAAAAAATGGGGAGTGTTCTCAAAACAAGGAACACCCTTAAAAGAGCTGGCAAAAGGAGGACAGGTGACCGTGCTTGATGTGAGCTGCTATGCTACCATGAACAATGGGTGGAAAATCAAGGCACTGGTTGTAGGCATTGTCTCGCAAAAATTATTTGTTGAGCGTATGCTTGCCAGAAAAGATGAAGAGTTTGCTGAAATTAACAAAACTATGAGTTTGTTTGCCTCTGACAAAGGGGTAAAACAAGACATGCCCCTTGTTTGGCTGGTTATTGATGAAGCCCATGAATTTTTGCCACGGGAAGGAAAAACTGCAGCAAGCGATGCATTAGTAACCATTATGCGTGAAGGACGTCAGCCAGGCATCAGCCTGATTTTAGCAACCCAACAGCCTGGAAAAATCCATACTGATGTGATGACACAATCAGACACCGTGCTAAGCCATCGCATTACTGCAAAAATTGATGTTGAAGCATTAGGCATGCTTATGCAAAGCTATATGAGAGAAGGACTGGTTGAAGCATTAGATAAACTTCCCAGAGTTAAAGGTGCTGCAATTTTGTTTGATGACAGTAATGAACGGATGTATCCGATGCGAATACGACCGCGATTTACCTGGCATGGGGGAAGCTCACCCACTGCAATAAAAGAAAAAGGCAAAGGATTTGAATTCTAATAAAACCCTGTATTAATTATTCATGGGTGATCCCGAACTGTTTTGATACTTAAAAACCAGCTGTTCTGCTTTACCTTTAGGAAATTTTTGGCGGTCATGAGGAAAATTAATGAGATACCAATCTGCTGCTTTAGCAAGTGTTGCTAAATTCATAAAAAACTCAGTATCATCTCCTAGAAAATAATTTTTTAAAGGGGTAAAGAGGGCAGGATCATTTTTATCAGCAGCATGCGAAATATAAAGAAGAAGAGGTAAATGGACATCAAGAAGGCTGTATCCTGAAATTTTTGCATACGCTGTATCTAAGAGGCTGTCAAACGTATGGTAACTTGTCGGTAATTTAACCATACTCTCAACACTAAAAAAATACTTTTGCAAGAGTAATCCTGTTTTTTTAAGGTCCTTGCTGAAAGCTTCATCAGAAGAGATATTAGGATAATCAATAAATTGCGCTGCTCTCACTAAATCTTGATACAATTTTAGTTCTTTATCTGGTTTAATAAAAATTCCTTTATCTTTGGCTACCTTTACGACAAGAGTTGAACGATATTCCTGAAGCTTTGGAAAACCATTTGGATGGTCGTTAGCAAGCTCAATAATTTTTTGAACATCATCAAACGTGTAATTTGGAGTAATCGTTTCAATAGCAGCAACTAACTCCTCCAAGGACTTCTCTGATTCAGAGTTATTATTTGGAGTAGCATCCGAATCATTAGGGATTTGATCCATCGTAGATAAGATAAAAAGTAAAGCAAGTATATAAACTTTTCTATTTTTAACTATTATTAAGTGGTAAAAATAAAAAAATTAATAGATAAAGAATACTCA
>JAWAQC010000094.1:0-4244 GCA_038894115.1 Candidatus Woesearchaeota archaeon
GGAACGGTGCGCAGAAGAGCATGTAATCCCCTGCATTTAGAGCCAACAAAAGATATTCTTTCTATCAAGAAAAATGCCTCAAAAGAGGAAGTCCTAGCAGGGTTAAAAACGTTGGGGTATGACGTAGCACCACAGGCAAAAACAAAAGAAAAGAAAACAAGCACTGCCCCGCGACCAAAAAAACAAAAGAAAACCAAACAGCAGGAGCAAGTACAACCAAAAAAAGCAACGTCAGAAAAAGCAAACACAGAAAACCAGAGCAAGAGCACGACAGCCACAAAAAAGCAGCAAAAACAAATGCCAAAGCAGCAATAATAACGTTTACGGCCACTACACTTTCTTCAGAACAACAAGATTACAGTAGCTGTTGCACGCACGTGAGGTGCGCAAGCTACTAAAAAAAGCAAAAAAAGCGCTCTCCCCTCATACAAAACTTCATATTGGAAGAACAAAGAAAGAAAAAAGAGGGTAGGATGCAACCGCTTCACACAACAATGATTCAGTATAAAACCAAGCCAGATGATGAACAAGCAATCCATAGCATTCTCCATCCCCTAGTAAAACAGTGGTTTTTTTCTCGATTTAAGGAGTTTTCACTGCCCCAGCGGTATGGAATTATGGAAATCCATAAAAGAAGGAATATTCTGATTAGTGCGCCAACGGGATCAACAAAAACACTTACTGCATTTTTAGCAATTCTGAATACGCTGGTTGATAGTGCGCAAAAAAACATCCTAGAGGATAAAATCTATTGTATTTATGTATCACCCCTAAAAGCACTCAATGAAGACATTAAAACCAACCTTCTTTTGCCACTGCAGGAAATAGAACAGCTTGCCCAGCACTCGCTGGGGATACGAATCCTTGTGCGTACTGGAGATACCAGTGCAAAAGAAAAGCAAGCAATGCTAAAACGACCGCCGCATATTTTAATCACCACACCAGAATCGCTCGCAATCGTACTTTCCAGCAAGCGGTTTATTCATCACCTAGAGAAGGTAGAATGGGTAGTTATTGATGAAATTCATGCACTGGTTGAAAATAAGCGGGGAATCCAGCTTTCGCTTAGCCTTGCATGGCTTGCCCACCGATCAACGCCATTTAGCCGGATTGGACTATCGGCGACTGTCGCTCCGCTAACATCCGTAGCACAATTTTTAGTGGGGTATCAAAAGCAAAAAAATCCACCTCCAGGAAAACGATACGTGCTTCACCAAGAAGAGTATCAGCCTGAAGAGTGCATAATTGCAGACATCCCTGTAACCAAAACCATCGCACTAGAAGTCATTAGCCCAGTGAAAAACCTCATTCAAACATCATACCAAGAGATGCAAACAGCACTCTATGAATATCTGCATCAGCAAATCCAAGCGCATCGCACCACCCTCATCTTTACGAACACCAGAGCAGCGACTGAACGAATTGTCGATGGCCTTAAAGAACGTTACCCCCAACAGTACCATACGAACATCGGAGCCCACCATGGATCCTTGGCAAAAGAGCACCGACATGACGTTGAGCAGCGTCTGCGTGAAGGGAAGATGAAAGTGGTGGTTACCAGCACGTCCTTGGAATTAGGGATTGATATTGGCTCAATTGACCTAGTTATCCTTTTAGGGTCACCAAAATCAGTTGCTCGTGCATTGCAACGCATTGGAAGGAGTGGCCATGCATTGCATGCAATTCCCAAAGGAAAAATCCTTGTGCTTGACCGCGATGACCTTGTCGAATGTAGTATCCTTGCGCACGCAGCTGCAGAAAAAAAAATTGACAAGCTGCACCTGCCAAAAAATGCATTGGATGTGCTCACACAAATGCTGTATGGGATGATTATTGAAAAACCACGAACTGCAGACGAACTGTATGCGCTTGTCAAAGAAAGCTTTTGCTACCACGACCTTGAACGAAGCCTTTTTGACAAATGTATAGCATACCTACTTGGCCACTATACTTCCCTTGAAGAACGTAACATCTATGCAAAAATCCAACTCGATGAACAAACAGGAATGCTACGGCCAAAAGGCAAGTATGCACGAATGCTCTACATGAACAATGCCGGAACGATCCCCGAAGAAGCAAAGGTTAAAGTAAAAGTACAAACCCAAATTATTGGGAGCATTGATGAACCGTTTCTTGAACGATTGCAGAAAGGGGATATTTTTGTGCTGGGTGGAAACACATATGAATTTTTAGGAAGTATGGGAATGACAGCCCAGGTACGTGCAACCAGTGGAAGACCGCCAACGATTCCATCCTGGCATTCTGAAATGCTACCCCTTAGTTTTGATCTTGCCCAGCAGATCGGAGCATTTCGGAAGAGCATGGCACAGCGATACGAGCAAGGACAAACAAAAGAAGCCATTCGAGCATTCCTGCAACAGACACTTCCGATTGATAATGCAGCGGTAGAGGCAATTGAACAGTATTTCTCCCTGCAAGCTGCATACGCCATAATTCCTCATCAGTCCTTACTGGTGCTTGAGACCATTCGTGATGAAACCCAGTACAAAACGGTGGTGCATGGGGTGTTTGGCAGAAGGGTCAATGACGCGTTGAGCCGTGCCATCGCCTACATTATTGCAAAAACACACCAATGCCCTGTCGAAGTCAGTATTAGTGATAACGGATTTGTTCTTTCCACAAAACAAAAGGTGAACGTAAAAAAAGCATTGGTAATGCTTCGTGCTGATAAACTGGCATTAGTGCTCACTGCAGCAATTGAGCAAACAGAAATTCTTAAGCGAAGATTTCGGCACGCTGCCACACGCTCACTTATGATCCTACGAAATTATGGTGGTAAAACCAAAAGCCCTGGCAAACAAGCAATCCACACCAGAATGCTCATCACCACGACAAAACAAATTGATCCAGATTTTATTATCCTCAAAGAAGCAAGGCGAGAAGTTCTTGAAGATGTGATGGATATTGCCAATGCAAAAACAATTGTGCATGCGATTACGACAGGCGCAATCGCAATCAAAGAAATTGAACGAGATCTCCCAAGCCCCTTTGCAACAATGATCCTGCTTCAAGGACATATCGACCTTCTTCGAGCTGAGGACAGAATCACATTTTTGCGACGAATGCACGAAGCAGTGCTAGCTAGGATCCAAGAAAACAAGAGCATAACACAACAGGAACAAACGTATTGGAACAACAACCTTCAGGAGGGCTCTACGACAACGACCGTAAAAGCCACTCCACAAAGTGAAACTACAGTAAGCACGCTGTGGAAAGCATTGCCTCCAACCCGTGCACAGCATCCCAAACAACAAGCATTGTGTGATGCAATCAATGCACTACAACTTCCCTCTGCCATCAGACTTGAACTCATACAATGGGTTCAAGGACAAAAAAGCCTTAGCCAGCATGTCCTTAGCTATCTTGAGCAACATCGAAATCAGCTTCACACCTGGCCAAAACGGCTGCAACAAATGCTCGAGCACGCACAACATCCTGTGTTTTCCTATGAAACCTTTTGGAGCCAGCAAGAACAGCAAGCTACCAAAGATGAAGAGCAGGCACAAGAGCAAGCAATCCTTGATTTGCATCGAGCAATCGCACAGCTCACCAAGAAAAACCTGGAATTGCCACCCCCTGCAGTTGTGGATGATCTCTTTTTCTTGATCCAAGCAGAACGGCCTGACAAAGTAACCCTCAAAAAAGAAACCGCAGTCTGGTTAGAGCAATACTTAAAAGGAACAATACCGTATGCATGGTCTGACCATTTGGTCAAAACATTGCAGGAGCGCTATCGTCAAGCAAAAAAAGAGGAAGAACGCTGACCTGCAACCCTACGCCACGGGAACAAGAACGTCCTTCTAAAGAGAGGTATCATTCTAAAAGAGCCAACGACAACAAAAATAAGTAAAATAAATAAAATAAGTTATATGTGTTAACTAATTTAATAAAGAAATGAGAGGAAAGAGAAAGAACCAAAAACTATTTAAAGCAAGAATCCAAAAACGAGCATAAAGTCAGAAGCAAAAAAAGCAAAAAAGCAACGGAAAGTAGGAATTGCCCATGGGACGCATCAATATTGAATTACCTGACGAGACCCACAAAAAAGCAAAAGTCCATGCAGCCATGCGAGGCATTACCCTCATAACCTTAGTTACTGAAGCTATTGAGGAAAAACTCAAACGCGAAAAAAAGTAAGGTCTTTGTTGCAGGGACCAATGCTCAAGAGCAAAGAACAGCAAGGAAGGTTGTATCCTCCTGCAAAAGAAAAAAGCGGTGACGTG
>JAWAQC010000095.1:0-4241 GCA_038894115.1 Candidatus Woesearchaeota archaeon
CTTCATTTTCTTCTTTTTGATTATTTAATTGATTTTGCATAATATTTTGTGTATTAAAATCAGGCTTACCAGTATTAACTAAATTATTCATAAAATTTTTAAACTTATCTTCTTCAGGTTTTATAAATTTAACATAAACACTTTGTTCTTTAGGATCAACTATAGTTTGAAATAAAGTCTTATCTTTTTCACTATCATAAACTACTTCATCAGAAGGTGGAGCAATTAAATTAGGTGAATCTTTTTGATTTTGTAAATTTTGCGGTGAAAATAAATTATATTGATTTTGTTTTTGTTCACCTGTTGTCCAGGATAATGGAGGCAAAAAATCTTGTGAAAATTTTATATTCTTTACCTTTGATTCAATATAAATATCTGACTTTTTCTTATGTTTTTTCTTGTTGGTTTTTTAAATCCCTTTGCCTGAGGCTTAGGTTTTGCCTTGCTTTCTTTATGGTTTTTGGCTATCGGGACTCTGTGTTGGAAAGAAGGACCTAAAGAACTCGTTTATTTTGGATTCCTAAGTAAAAGTACATGAGCAACGGTAAAACGTAAAGCTATTGGTACCTTGAGTTATTTTGATACAGGCAGCATGTACTCTTCAGCAAAACTTCTACAGTAAGCGCAGAAGAGTTCATCATCCCTCAGAAAATTTATTAGAAAACAATGCGGGGAGAGGGATTCGAACCCACGAAGGCACTAAGCCAACAGATCTTGAGTCTGTCCCGTTTGGCCACTCCGGCATCCCCGCACGTAAACAAAAATCAACAAGAAATAAAAAAATAAAGGGTGTTTTGCGCTTTTTCTTGCTTGCTTTTTCTCCTCTCTTCGCATGCTAAGTATGTCAATTTGTAATTGTTCCTTTCGTAATCAACTGCGTCTACAAGTCATCCACAGTTAAGAGTGTGATCGGTGTATCACGTTTGTTGACGGTGGTTTCCATCCCTACCAGTACTTTAACATTTGCTTTTTCTGATTCTTTGATTAATTCTTTGTCCAGCTCACCATCAATAACAATACTATACACTCCCGTAACATTTTTAAGGGTTGGTAATAATTCTGAGGTGGGCACCTTGCCTAAAATTTGCATGTTTGCATTGATTAAATATGCTGCTTTAGTGCCAATTAAATCCTCAAGCATTTCCCCAAACTTTTCTTTCTGCTCAGCAGTAAGTTCTTGGCGAGGAAGAGGTGCTTTTGCAATCGGCGGAGGTGTAGGGGCTCTTCGGTTTGCATTTGCATAGGATTGGTCTTTGGTTTCTCGTTGAAATTCTTTTGTGTTTTCTTTGGTGTAGGGTTGATGCTGCTCACGATGTTCCTTGTTTTCTTTTGCTCCCTGCTGTGCTTGGTAGCTAGGTGCTCCCTGTGCATTCTGTTTTTGGGACCCTTGCTGATGTTTTTTCGCTTGGGTAGCGTCTTCCTCACTATTGACTCCCAATTCCAATTTTGCTTGTTCAGCAGAAATTTTGCTGCGAAGTGCTTTGTGGATTTCTTTTTTTGTGATTTCCTCGACTTCTTTGCCATCAGGTGCTTTGGTGACAAAATCAATCTCCGAGGTATCAAATAATTCTTTGAGGATTAAGTCTCCCCCCCGGTCTCCATCCACAAAAGCAGTGATGACTTTTTTCTTGGACAGCTCTTTGATGGTTGCAGGTACTGACGTTCCGTTCAAGGCAATCGCATTTTTAATCCCATGCTTTAAGAGGTTCAGGACATCAGCTCTTCCTTCTACAACAATCACTTCGTCAGATTCATCAATTGCAGGTCCTGCCGGAAGGCGCTCTTTGCCATATTCTTGCACTTCCATGACTCGTACTGAATAGGCTACTTCATCAGCAATTTCTTGGGAATCTGGAAGCACTTTGTCCATTAATTCTTTGAGCAATTCTTTTGCGCGCTCGATCACAAATTTGCGTTTGCTGATGCGTACATCTTCAATATTTTCAACTTTCATCTTTGCATTGCATGGACCAATGCGTTGGATAATCTCTAAAGCAGCTGCAATAATAGCAGTCTCTGCTTTATCTAGTGAGGAGGGAATAATAATTGCCCCTTTTGTTTTTCCCCCTTTCGTTTCTGTGTTGACTTCGATGCGTCCAATTCTGCCTGATCGTTGCAACTCTCGTAGTTCCAAATCAGAACCTAGTAATCCTTCTGTTTGTCCAAAAATCGCTCCTATAACATCAGGTTTGTCAACAACTCCTTCAATTTCGATATACGCATGAATAATATATTTTGCTGAAACTGGACTAATTTTTCCCATAGGTTTTCATCTCCATCTATTTCCTTCTTTATTTTACTCTTTGTCGTTGTTTGTTTTTCCTCTTGTTGCAGATCATCTGTTTTTTTGTGGAACTTGAATCTTTTTCAGATTCTATTCCTATTTTTGCAATCAATCATACACTTAGGGATACTTCTGGATAATTATCTTGTTTAAAAAAGAACAAGCATTTCAGTGCTTTTGCGTGATACAAGAAAACCCATCCATTATCCTTAGTTGCAAGGTGTTTAGCACACCTTATTACTCTTTTACTGCTGTTGTTGGTGCAACATCAGCACTAGTGTTTTGAACGCAGGACACTGGTGTTTGTTTTTGCACTCTTCATTTGGAGTTTGGATGGTATTTTCACATACCTGCTTTTTTAAGCACTCCTTTCTTTTATATCCCTCATGCACTAAATAACAACACAACAAGCTTGCATAGGGCCTTTAAGTAAGGAATATGAACGTTAGGTATCTTGTTTTTATTTATTGGCAAATGCTTGCTCTTTTTTTATTGGTTTTATATAAACATGATTTTTTGTGAATTTTTAATGATTTTTTAAAGTGTTATCATTTATTTTTTTCTTTCCTTATTTTTTCTTGAGTATTTTATTTGTTCTTACTATTTTGTTTTTTAACTTTTGTGTTTAAAAAGAGTATTGCCCTATCCTAACCCCTAAGCTCATTGCTTGAAAGGTTTTCGTCAGCTCCCAGAGGTAACTCTTGATAGGGCTGCTCTATCCATGGGTGGCTTTTGCTTCATTGCAAGCCTTTAAGGCATGCTTAGAAAAGGACCCTTATATGGATATAAAAAAACGTGGATATGTGATAGATTTATAAAGTTTTCTTTTTTATAGACCCTTTATTTCTTTCTTTTTTATCTCATTCTCTGTGTTTTCTTTTATCTTTTCTTTGCTTTTATTTTCACTCTAGCTTTTATTTTACTTTACTCGTTCGCCTTTTATCTAGAATTCTCTTATTTAGGATTCTTTATTTTTTCTCATATCGGGTTAGGGATGCAGTATTTTTACATATCGATACCATATTTTTTCTTTTTCCCATTTTGCCTTTTCATTAAGCTGTATGCTTGCTACATTGTCAGAGCGCACAAGGCTTCTGATTTTTTTATACCCTTGCTGTTTTGCATACGCTGTCATCGCTTCTTTAAGCTTTGATGCAATCCCTTGCCTACGGTACTCTTTTTGGACATAGTGCATGAGAATATCATAAATCTCATCAGTTATTTTTTCTCCTAGGATAAATCCTACGAGGCTTTTTTCTTTTTCAGCAACAAGCATATTGTAGATTGGCAGTTGCAAATATCCCTGCGTGTAAGTTTTCATATCAATTAGTTCGTCGTCAAAATAGTCTGTATCTTTAAATTCTTCATAAAGCTGTGTTACAAGACGCTCAATCTCTTGGAAATCATTTTTTTCATATTTGCGTATGTGTAGTGGTGGAGGGTCCATGGCTTCTTTAAGGATTTCAACTTTTTCTTGCACACTTTTTTCTTGTTTTTTTGTTCGCTAGCAATTAACAGGAAAAGAACATATAGGTTTTTGCTTGGTACTTTATAGAGCAGAAGAAAAAGTATATACTTTAGTCTTTGAGAAGGTATGCTTTGGTCTTTTTGAGAGTATCCTTCCTTGGAGCGTGGGATCCTTTATCGTATGCTTCAAAGCAGTTTGTACGCTCACTGCTCTGGTTTTTTGGTTACTTCATCACGTTGCTTGTGGATTAAAAGCCAGCCATCTGTTTCATCAATAATTGGATGAATAGCCATTAAACTTTTAAAGAAGGCTATTACTGCTGCTTCAGAGGACTTTTTTTGTTTAGGAACTTGCTGGAGTATGTGGTGCTCAGGTGGCAGAGACAGAGGTGAAAGGTGGAAGGTGGAAGGTGAAAGGTGGAAGGTGGAAGGTGAAAGGTGAAAGGTGAAAGGTGGAAGGTGCAAGGTGTGCCGTCCACGAATGGGCCAC
>JAWAQC010000096.1:0-4214 GCA_038894115.1 Candidatus Woesearchaeota archaeon
GAGTGCACACAATGCAAAAAAACCCAAATCATTGGTGCAGGAATAAGAGCCAAGCGTGTTGAAATGGTTTAAATATCCTGCTTATTTTTTCTTAAGGAAAAAATGCTTTTCTTTTCTTGATAACTTCTCTTTTTTTAGCATTTTTCTTTATTCTTTTTACCCTAATTTTTAATTTTACAATGCTTGGCAACTGCTATGACCTAGCTTCTGTGTAAAAACTATAGATAAATATATCTTTATCCTTTTAATGTCAGTATCAAATAGTAATGAAAAAAAGAAGATTTATATAATTTTTTTACTTACCACACTGTGGCATGCAGCCAATCAAACAACGTATTCTTAATTATTTTCAGAATAACCAAGAAAAAGAAACATCTACAAGCACTATTGTCCAGTTGCTCTATCCCCAAGACTACACCCAAGCACAAGAAGTACTTAAGAGTCCTCTTTCTTCAACCCAGCAGCAAAAACAAGCAAAGCAACAGCTTGCAAAACTACATAGGAAAGTATTATACCATTTGTCTAGTTTAGTTGAAGAAAAAAAACTTTTAGTTACACGAACTTCTGAAAAAGGCCATAAATATTTTGCATTGCTTCACGTCCCTGCCATGCAATCGTATGCAAACAATCACTGCTATTATGAATTCCAGCGATTTTGCGCAAAGCAAAAAATTGAAATTGTTGGAAACACCTTTCCAAACACCACCTTTAACTGTGTACTGATCAATGGAAACCAACTTCAAAATAAGCAACATTTGTTACGGTTGATTACACCACTTGGAACCATGGTTAATGACCTTATTGCTCTTGATCATGCTGAGCAGGTACTTGTAAATCCAGAAACCTTTCTAGAACTTATCAACCAAATTTCTGAGGACATTATGCTTAACCTTAGTGTTGATTGCACAAAACCTGCTGGCTACGATGCACTTAAAGTGCTTCTTGCAAATCCTTATCCACAAAATTGTATTCTTATTCTTAAAACAACCCCGAAACTTCTTCATCAGGAGCAGCAAATATTTAAGGACGTTTTTAATGCCCTTTTTAAGAAAAAGCTGTCCTTTGCAGTGCACAATTGCGTTCGGGATGATTCACCATCGTTTCTTGGGAAGTATGGGCCCTACCGGCTTGACAAAAAAAAATGGGAACTTTCATTGCATAAGCAAGCAGCAGTCCTTCTTATTCCTTCCTACTTAAGTGTGCGAATTTCGCTACAGCAAATACTTCTGCACCATACGTATAGCCAAGTAAGAGAATGGATGCTTACCCTTGCGCATCACCTGTTTAAAGTAAATTATAGTCTCTATCACATGCAGCATAGCCATGAATTTTTCTTTCGAGAAAATTACCCCCACAGCATAGAAACGAATCTTATAAGCTCAAACTATCTTCGATTAATCCTTAGTGAAAATGACGCTAACCAAAGTGCCTTTTTACAGCAGCTCCATAGTGAAATTGATAGTTTTATTAGAAAAGAGCGTGCGATCTACAAATCTTGCGGCATGCCTTTTCTCTTTCATATCACGCTTGCGGTTGAAAATACAAAGAGTATTGACCTTGCCTCTGCTTCAATTAAAAACATCCAGGAAAAACACCTGCTCCATGCAAGTGCTTACAAAACGGGGCTTTCCTATTGCTATGCACCCACATATTATTCATCAACGTACCTTAATGCTGAATCATTGTACAGCACTATCAATTGGTTAGTTCGGGCACTACCCTTTCATTTACATTACTTTAAGGGTGGTCCACAAGAAAAAAATAGGCCACTTACCTATTATTTAGGAGAAGTAATATGAGCCAAAAAATCATCAAAGGAAGTTTTTTTTCTGCATGGAAAGAGGCATTAATGCTGTTAAAACAGGAGCAATTACAAAAAGATAGTTTTGGAAAGCGTGCGTATCATGAAGCAGCAAATCTGCAAGTTATGATTTCAAGTTCGCTTCCACCTATAGAGCGCCTTTTCCACTATTTTGCACAGCATTTAGGACTGGTATATCCTTGTACCCTAGATTTAGAGCAATTTATTCTTAAAAAAACACTTGGTCCTGGATTTAAATATTCCTATGGCAATAGGCTTTTTAGTTATGGTACAAAAAAATTAAACCAAATTGACGAGTATGTAATCCCGCTGCTTCTTGATAATCCGAGCTCAAAACGTGCAACAGCAATGTTGTGGTATCCATCAGTTGATGCAAAAGCATACAAACAGGATACTCCAAGTTTAGTGTTAATTCACTTTAAAATTCGCAATCAAAAACTCTTTGTTACTGCTGTGACACGCTCAATGGATTTTCTCTTTGGTTGGCCAGCGCACTGCTATCAATTATCAATACTCCAGCGTTATGTTTACCAAAAAGTAGCTTTGAGCAAGCATCAATTGGCATTAGGAAGCATTACTACAATTACCTTTAGTGCAATGCTTTACCAAGACCATGAGCCTTTACTAGAAGAATTATTTGTCCAAACAAAAAAACTTGCTTCTTAAATACCCTCTAATTGAATCAATCCTGGAGCTCAATTCCAAGCTGGTATGGTGGATTTTTGATACCTTTTTTTTCTTGTTCTTCATTGTTTAACCGTTCTAAAACTTCTGGAAAATAAGGGATATGAAGCGGAATAGGAAACATCAAAAACGTTGAAGAAATAAGAGCTTCACCTGTATTTAATGAGGCAATAGCTTGGCTGTAGGATCGCAAATCTTGTGCAGCAGCAGTAATAATTGCATCACGCTCAGGCTGCATCTCTATTCCTAAGATGATTTTTGTATTTAAATTTGCAAGGATTTCCCGTGGTATTAATGAGGGTAATTGGGTGATTGCACAAAGCCCAACATTAAATTTTCTTCCTTCACGCGCTATCGTTGCAAAAATATTATTCCCTTTTTCAAGGGCATCTTTTCCAAGAACACGGGGAGCTTCCTCAAGCACAATACAAACTACTGGATGTGAAGATAACATGCTTTCTTTTTTTCGTTTCTTATGTTCATGGAAAAGTAAGTGCGCAAGTAAGGAGCCAACAAGCAATTCACTTTGGCTTGATAGGGTTGAGGTATCAATAATGACAACGTTTCCTTTTGCTAGTGCATGCACAATATCTGGAACCGTATGCTCTGAACCTGTAAGCGTGAAAATCCCCTCACCTACAAAATGATTCCCAGCACTTTGGATTTCCAATAACTGCGTTAATTTACGCTTTACAACAGCCTTAGTACTTTCTTGAAAACTAGCTGTTAGTGCTATGGGTTCTTCTTTAAGCAAAGCTTCAATCCAACGCTTTCCCTTTTCACGAAAATAAGCATAAAGCAAGTCCTGTTGCGCATCAGTCCATTCAACAACACCTTGGAAATGGTAGGGTTTTAACCAAGAACAATTAATCTTAAGCGTATGCTGGCCAAGGGGTGGATGATGCGCTGTGTAATACACTACGTGCTCTTTTTTAGGGTGATCCTTTAGCCCAATACCATTACGGCCATAATACTCATCATGAGGATCGAGCACTAAGCAACCTATTGCTGGGCTTTCTAAGCAAGAACTTAAAATCAGTGCTGTTAAATTGCTTTTTCCTCTTCCTGTTGTTGCAGCAATTAAAAGATGGTGGCTAATTGTTTTAAGGGGATCAAGATAGATAGGAAAAAGAAAGTCATGGCTTGTAGCACGAAGGTTTCCTAGATATAATCCTTTGGTCGTTGCCAAAAACGGTAAATCCTGTGGAGTAATCGCACGCAAGGGTGAAAACAGTGGCGGCATAGTTTTTGCCCGTGAAGGGAAAGGCTTTAATGAAAGTAAATTTTTTAGGTGAAGGAGCTGGTAGTTATGCTCGTCATTGGTATCTACTGCTAAGAGCTGCTCTGTTTGCATGAGCCTGCTTGAAAGCTCTTCACGTTGTGCTTGGGTACGTTGGCTTGCATATGAGAGATGGTATACTTGCAAAACATATTGTTGGTTCCCTGCCTCAGCTACCAGCAGTTCTCCTAAAGCAACGTCATGGGCAGGGTGTTTGCGGGCAATGAGTTCATCAAACGAACCGCCTACAATAACTCCTTTGATAGAAGATGCAAAATTAACTTGAATGGGGGATGCGCTCATTTTGCTAGTTGAACATATGTTGGTATATAAAGATTTGGAATCGCAAACCAATAGAAATTAGTGGAGTTAGAAGAAGTTCTTGCAAATTGCAGATCCTTAAAAAAGCGACTGCTAACGCTTTTCAGG
>JAWAQC010000097.1:0-4174 GCA_038894115.1 Candidatus Woesearchaeota archaeon
CTATTCTTTCTCTTTTTTTTCTTGTCATCATTCTTTTTGTATAAAAAAGTTTAAGAACCATCGCTGTTCTCTTGCTCTTGATGGTCGCAATTACTCTTGATGGCAGCACTGGTGGAGGCCAAATGCTTCGTTTTGCATTGGCATTTTCTATTCTTACTAAAAAACCATTTAAAATGATTAAGATTCGTGCCGCACGGCCAAAACCAGGAATTGCCCATCAGCATCTTTTTGCGATTCGTGCCTGCCAACAGCTTTCCAATGCAAAAGTGCAGGGCGCAGAGCTTGGCAGCACTGAACTGCTGTTTATTCCCGGTGCATCGCCTCATGTAACAGATCCAAAGCAAAAACAGCTTCGTCATGTACGCGTCGTGTTACCCACTGCTGGGTCATTGACATTGCTTTTGCAATCACTCTTGCCTTTGGTAGCAACAGGAAAAAAGTCCTCTACCTTTCTGCTTGCCGGTGGAACTGATGTTCCTTTTAGTATGCCGTATGCCTATGTTGAGCATGTTCTTTTTTGGCATTTGCGCCCCTGGATGCAGATCACCAGCATGATGCACCGACCTGGTTTTTATCCTGAAGGGGGGGGATTACTTGAGCTTAAGATCAAACCCCTCTATGAACATGCACATGATGCTCCACCACTCGTTGTTGGGTATCCCACACAACTGGTTTTGATTAAAGTGTTGTTGCTTGCCACTGCACAAGCCAAACCGTTTGCAGAGCGCATGCAGGAACTGCTTTCAGTTTCGTTACAGCAGCGCTACCATGTTCCTGTCCAGGCAGTAGTGCACATTCCTTCAGCATCATCCTCTTTTCCTTCTTCGTTTGCAGACATGCAAGTACAGGCTCAGCCAAAATATCAACAGCCTATGCTTTCAGCCACTGTCATTGGGATAGCAAACCAGCGTTGTTATTCTTTAGGTTCACGTGCTTGCTCTCCTTCTTCTCAACACCCCGCTAACGCTTTTGGTGATCCAAATCCCTTGCTCTTAGCTCAAGGTGCTGATGCCTTGTTTTCACCATTGCCACAAACTCCAGAACTTGCGTGCAAGCAACTGCTTACGCGTATTGATTTTTTCTCTGTTGATTTGCATTTGCTTGACAATTTAGTTCCCTATCTTTTTCTTTTTGGCGGAAGCATGCCTGCAGCAACCTCTCCGCATATAGAGACAGGGATTTTTGTTGGAAAAGCATTTTTTGAAACAGAACCAGCGATTCACGATGGGTTTTTTGTTCTTGATCCAACAAAAAAATGTACTTAAGAACGCTCCTCCATGCAAGGCGAGGGGATAGTCTAAGACAATGAAAGAAGTTGGCATTCATATTTTAAGGCAAGCATTTCATAATACAGTGCTTTTTTTTGCTCTTCAGAAAGTGCTAGGGTTTGGACCGTATTTTCCAGCTCATGAATCATTGCAGCTGCCTTTTCATGCTGGCCTTGCCGAAGTAACTGTTTTACTTGGCTTAGCATGAGAGTAAAACTCCCGGCCGTTGTTGGTTTTCCTTCTTTTTGAGCAGTTGTCGCTTGCTTTTCACTAACCTTAATATTATTTTGTTTTGCAAAAAGGAGGTATTCTTTGTAGTCTAATTCTTGTTTTCGTTGCATGAGGGATTGTTCAATAGCTTGCAGTTCTTTTTCTTTGGAAAGCAGGGTCTGATGCAGTTTTTTGAGCTCTTCTTGTTTTTTTAGCAGCTGTTTTTTTGCTTTGTCATAGGATACTAGTTCCTGATGTTTTTTAAGATATTCTTGGTATTGTTGTTGGAGCTGCTGAATGTTGGCACGCAGTTCTTTTGCACTCATAATGATCCTTTCTTTTTTTTGCAATTCTTTTTCTTTTTTTTGGAGTTCTTGCACTGCTACTTGGATTTGCTCTTCTTTTTGTTTTAGTGCCTGTTCTTTTTTGCTTAACTGTTGTTGCACCTCTTGCATCCGTTTAAAGGAGCGTTGCTCTTGCTCTAATAAGTTGTCTTTTGCCTGCATAATGTGGCGCATTGCTTCTTGCTTAAGATTGAGAACTTCGTTTTTAATTGCTGCAACCTGCTGTTCTTGGTTCTTAAGGTCTTCTTCTTTTTTTTCAAGGTTGATTAGAGCATCATATAGGCGATTGATTTTTGCTCTATGGAAGGACTCTTTCTTTTCTAAGTGCTCGTGTTTTTTTTCTAGTGCAGCATTTTTGATAAGAATTTCACTTTCTCGTTTAATGAGTGCAGATTTAAGGGTTTGCTCCATCTGCTTAAGCGTCTGAATACTCTTTTCAAGCTTTTGCTTTTCCTCAGTAAGTTTTTCCACAGCTTTGTGCAGACTGATTTTTTTTTCAATGAGGTCGTGGATGTGTGTTTTGAGTTGGTTGTATTGCTGCTCTTTAAGCAACTGAGCATTTTTCATGTCCTGTTCTTTGTTTGCTAATTCCTCCTCCTTTCTCTTTAACTGCTGTTCCAGTGCAAGATGCTCAAATTCTTTTTTGGTAAGCTCGGCTTCAAGTTTTTTTATTTCTTCCTCTTTTTCTTTTAGCAGTGTTTCCTGTTGCTTGAGGGTTTGTTGTTGTTGCGCAATTTCTTTGAGCATTTCCTGGTGTTTTTCGTCAAGCGCTTTTTTTTGTTCAGCATGGTACAGCTTTACTAAGTACTGGATTTCACGCTGGTATTGTTTTTCAAGTTCATCAACCTGCGGTGGCTCTTCTAATGTTTTTAATGGAGAAACCATTTGCTGTTCTTGTTGTGCGGTTTTAGTTGAGATTTCAGCGGTATTTGCGTTTGTTCTTGCTTGCTGCTCTTTTTGTTGCTCTGGTTCTTGTTGTTTTATTAGCAGTTGGCTGCTGCTTTCTTCCTCAGTTGTTTTTTGGTTTTGGTAAGCGTACTGGCTCATAACATCCTGGTTAAATGGTGCAAGGTCCTGCTTCCCTAAACTAGAAATACTTGTTTCCTTGCTACTATGGTCTATGGTGTATGTTTTTCTTTCTTTTTTTCCAAATAGCGCAAAGGGGTTCATTAGGCTTATTTTTGCATGAGAAAGTATTTAAAGTTTGCGCCTTTTGTGTTCTTTTTATAGTTGTCGTGGCTTTCTTACTGTCCTTTTACCATTCGTGACCAGGTATTACTATGCACAAAGGAGAAGTAACTCGTGATTAGGAGCAAAAGGAGTTGTGCTACAAGGTATTTACCAGCTCCCAGATTAAACACAATATTAAGTGTCGTAATGCCCATAAAATAAAGGGTTAAAAAATAGACCTCTTTTTTATAGCTGGCATGAATGGTAAGTTTTATTCCAACAACAAGAATAAATATTGTCAGGAGGAAATACAGGATACTCATTAAAATAAGGATAAATTGTTCATATCCACTAAGCCCTAAAAGGACTTGTTTAATATACGGCAAAAGTATTGTTGGAGCCAATGAAAAAATAAAAATAGGCAGCATTTGCCAAAACAGAAGGAGGATACCAATAACAATTAGTCCAAGACCAATACTTTTTATTTGTTTTTTGGCATCATAGGCTTTGGTATTAACATCACTGTTTTCATTTTCTGTTTGTTGTACCTCTTTTCTTTGTTTAGTGCTTGGTTTTTGAAGTGTGGTTTGTTTTTTACTTCCATCTGTTTCTTTTTTATTCCTTGACTGCTTTTGCATCTGCTTTTGTTCTTGTTTTTTTATAGGAGGGGATGTTTTGTTTTTCTTTGGTTTAGCTGCCATTAGTAACTTCCCTTTTTTCTCTTTTCCTTCTTTTCCTCTTAATATTATTTCCCTAACTTCTGGTTGTTTCCTTTTTTCTCTTGGTGTTTTTTCTATTCTTCAGCCTATATAAAAATTTCTATTTTTTCTTTTTTTTCCTTTTCTTTTTTCATTTTGCCGCGCTCATCCTCTTTTATCACTAGACATTAGAATGGCCATAGAATTGGACCATTTGTAGCCTAACAAATTTATTACAGATGGCTGTTGTTATACTTTCTTTAGAGGAGTTATGAGAGCGATAAGGAGCAGCTATAAGAAAATCTTTGATTCTAAAAACATAAATAAAAGTTTTTCAAAGCTTGTGATTAACTTTTAATACTTTCCTATCTTCTCTTTATTTATGAAAATTCCTAGAACTATGTCTACACAGCATCCTGATAATGTGAGACAGCCATTTTTTGTTAATAATTCTGTTATTGCTGGTGATGAAGAGATTAAAGAG
>JAWAQC010000098.1:0-4138 GCA_038894115.1 Candidatus Woesearchaeota archaeon
TGCTCTTCTCTTAGTAGTTTCTTCAATACCAGTCCAGTTTGTTTTGCATAGAACTGCTGCGCATGGCTTTCACCTTGCTCCATTAATCTTATTGCAAAGGTAATGCCAAAAAGTGATGCAAGTATTCGATACCACAAGACTTTCGCATAGTTGGGTTTGCATTCTTTTTTTGTTTGTTTTACTAGCAGCTGGTAATGCCGTAGTTCGTCGTTTGCAAGCTTGAGCAAAGTTTTTTTATTAGCAGTGTTCTTCTCTTGCTGTGCAAGAGCACGATACAGATAATACTCTGTGATCTCATTTTTTTGTGCTTGGAGTAAGAGTTTTTCTGCCATGGTTTCCTCTGGGTAGTACCAATCACTTCACTGATTTTTTATTCGTATTTCTTTTTCCACTAATGCTTTTTTCTTTAGGTTTTTCTCCTTTATAAGAGTATTGGTTTGATGGTTTTTTTTGCTTTTTATTGGATGTTTCTTTTGTTTAAAATAAGATGTGAACTCTCTTTACTTTTTTCTATCCTTGCCTTCTTTTTTAATGGTTTGCAAAAAAGTGATTTTTATAATCCTTTGATCGTTATTGTTTCCATTATTTTTTTCTTTCTTTTCATTATCATTTTCTTAATTGAGGGTTTAGATAACTACTGTAAAGTAACGAAATATTTATATACTGGAAAATATTCCTTTCTCTTAAACAAGCCTCTTTTTTTTGGTTCAAGAAATCATTAGCATAGCTAAAGCAGGCTTTCCCTTTACTGATTGATTCCTTCCTTTGGTTATTGTAGTTGATAGCTCCTTATCTGTTCCAATGATCTTGTGTGGTTTGTTCCTATGGAAACCAAAACAATTACATCCGTTCTTGAGCAAGAAGTAGAACGAGGGTATGACTTTATTTTGGATTTAACAAAGTATGGGTTTTGTTTGGATGTTGAAGAAGATATCAAAGCGTATTTAGCGTACCGATACCAATTTCTTACTGACCCTCAGTTTGTTCATGAAAAAGAGTATGATACTCCTAGCAGTCATTTAATTAATCAAATTCAGCCATTGCGAAATCCGCTTTTGCAAGCACGGTTGGTCAAAGAAAATACAACCCTTATCCCTGCATCACAATGGTATTCCCAGCAGCTAGAACCTCAGCATTCTTTTCAAAGAACTTCTCTTGTTGATAAGATCAAAACCCTCTTTCTCAAGAGTTTAGGGACCGATGAATCGTTTTATCGTGCCTTTACCTTTGCGCAGCATTACCACAATGTTCTTAGTGAACTTTCTGGTGAGCATCGTGGAGGCGATCTCCAATTATATTATTTTTATCATATTGCTCGATGTGTTGGAAAAGCTGCTGAAGTAGAAAAATTAAGTAAACAGTTAGATTTTCCCTTTTCAGCGTATACAAAACATGTGGTTTTATTTCATGATTATGGTGAAAGTTTTCTGCATTTTCTTTCAAAGCTGATTACCAATGCTCAGACTGCTGTTTCTCAACGACAACTTCAGGCGGACCAGTACGAAAGCCTCTTAAAGAAAATGGCTTCACTTCAAGAATCATCTCCAGAAGTATCGACACCTCATGCTGCTTCTTTTCCTCGCTATTACACCAATTCTCTCTATGTGTTGATGAACAAGATTGCTTCCTGGTATGAAGAGCCATTCCCTCATTTTGCAGGGGTGAAGTGGGATGAATCCCAACGCATTCTCCGCTTGCATCAGCACGTACAAAAAACAAAAGAAAGTCTAGCGCAGGTTCTTACAAGTCAAACCTACGGATTTGCTCAGGAGGAACCCTTTATTCATGATGGGCATTTGCTTCTGCAAATTATGTATTTAAATGAGAAAAGTTTAGATCGTGAGACTAAAACAGAAGAAAAAGCAAAAAAACGTCTTGAGCAGCTGTTTGCCTATATGCGCGATGCTCCCACTACCTATGAACCCAATGTCTTTTCTTCTCTCGGATTTCCCCAAAATCTTTTTTTAGGACTCCATGCAAAATATTTTGATTCTATTGACAATACCATTAACATGCGTGAGTTTGACCCCCAAAAAAAGACTGCCCGGGCAAAAAAAAACATGGTCTTGATTGATAAAACACTTAAATACCTTTCTTCCCATGCTGCTGGAGGGAAACTGTTCTCTGCTCAGCAAGAGTATGATACTATGATCCCCATTACCCTAGCGTATAGCTATGTTCTTACTAAAAAAACAGACCAAATGATTTTTGATTCAATTACCCACAAAGAGCATTTTCAATCATTCCCGTTGCATCCTCTTTTTCTTGCCCTTAAAAATGGGTATGGCGTAAATGAGGCTATCCTTGACCTTTTTGAAAATCACACCAGTGTTGAAAAAGATAAGTCACGGCAAAATATCATTGACCAATACTTATATCGTACAGCAAAACTTTAATATTTTAGGTTGTTTTATCTTTGCTCTCTTCAACGATTTCCCCTCCTCTTTCGTTTGCTCATATCGTATGTTTGCTCTAGCGATTACTGCTCTTTAGCGGTCAAATTCAGTCAATACCTACAGTTTTTCCGTGTTATTATTCGTTTGTACAGGGTGGTTACTTTAATGGAGAAAAAAAAACACTCCCCATATTCTACTGCTGATACTTGGCTTTCCTATGTGTACCAGCAGTTTCAGTCACTTAAGCATAGGAGTCACACCAAAAAAGAGGATGTTATTCGAAATGAGCTAAAACCCTACTTAGAAGATGAATTAAATAAGGAGGGTTGGATTTCTCCTTCTGCAGCAGCATTACTTCAGTATTGCTGGAAAAAAGACTCTCCTATGCAACTTGGTGACTTGCGGCTCAGCAACCATCAACGTTTTTTTTATCAGGCTGAAGGCTTAGAGTTTGTTCATGAAACGGACGAAGGCGACTACCAACTGTTTAAGAGCATTTATCGAAAAAAAGCTCCCGGGAGAACCCTTCGAAAATTATTGCGTGTTCTTCTTCGTGAGGGTGGTGTCTATGATTCAGAAGGGATCATTCTCGTAGGAGGGAGCGCTGACGTACCACAATATAATTTTATCGACCTTTCAAAACGTAGGTCTAAACCCCTGCTTGAAGAACTGTTGTTAAAAGATAAAGTCCTTGGTCGTTTATACGAAAGTTCTGGAGGATCACATTGGGATTTTGATACAGCTTTTAATTTTTTTTTGAGTGCTTACGAAAAGCAATATGAGCACAAAAATGAGCTAGCAATAGAAGGATTTGCAAGAACACTGCAGCGGGCGTTTCCCTCCTTTGTACCATTAGGTGAATATTATTATTCTTATCTTCTTAGCCCTACGTATAAACATCCGGTAACTGCGGCAGTTAATGATATTGTTAATACTGTGGATGGTACTTGCATTAAAGCGGTGGTGTTAACACTTCCCCAAGAGGATGTCAACATCCCGTACAACAAGCAATTTTTTGTTGACATGCTTGAGAAACAGCTTCGTAGCTCTCCTAAATCCATTGGAAAACAATTGGATAAAAACAACCTCTTTTTTGAGTATCATGGTTTTGACCCTGAAGGCACACCAATTGTTTTTTATCGTCCTCACCATTCCCTCATCTATTTTTTTTCTTATGGAAGTCCTTCACCTCACACCTTAGAAAAAAATAATAAGCAGGACCTCAAATTATTACGTGACATTAGTGAATTATATACCCATATTTCCCAGTCTATGTTTTCTGAAGGGACAAAAGTCCGTCGACCTTCATCATCCACAGCGCTTTCGTATCTTGTTGATCGACAAACTTTAATTACGTTTTTAGAAAAAGAAAAACAAACTTCTCTTAAAAATCGTTTATTAGACTATATTCAAGTGTGGAATCTTGTAGACCAAGAGACCATTAGGCAACGGACTGAAAATGAAGCATTTTTAAAAGCCTTGTTACCTGACAAGGTAACTGCCGATTATTTGCCTGAGATGATCATTGGAAAAAATTATATCAAGCATCCAAAACCCAATGGGTATAAATCGATACATCAGCGTTATGAAGAAGAGAACCATGTGATAGAAATTCAGCATAAGACGAATCTTCAATGGTATAAATATTACCATGATAGTGCCCAGTCCCATCATCTTCATGATCAAACAAAAAAGGCAACTGCTATTTTTGATATGCTCAAGAATAATTATGGGTCATCGGT
>JAWAQC010000099.1:0-4043 GCA_038894115.1 Candidatus Woesearchaeota archaeon
AGATAAAGAATACTCATAGGATACGATAAAAACAATGGCAAAAAGAAAACCGTGCAAAAAAGAGGATTAAAAAGAGAGTAAAAAACCCATAGTATTTACAAGCCACTAAGCCAGGAAAACAGCTGCTGTGGGGATTTTTTCATTGTAAGCCCTCGTGATGCAAAAAACCGATGAATATTGGTCAGGTCACGAAGAAGGAGCTCGTTGGCATTGCTAGCAGTCATAGGCATTGCCTGGGAAAAATCAATAAAGATGGGCTGTCGCTGATGGTAAAGAATATTAAACGCAGACAAATCACCATGCACAAGATTTGCTTTGTAAAGCTTGGCAATGTTTTGAAGAATAAGGTTGTAGCAGTGCTGCTTGGGAAAGCTGTCCACATCTTTTAATTTTGGTGCAGGGCCCTCATCGCCAATAAATTCTTCAATAAGCAGATTATCTTTATAATAATACGGCAACGGCACCCGAACCCCTGCACTGGAAGCTTTCAGCAAATTGCGATACTCACGCTGGGTCCAAAGAAAAATAATTTTTCTCCTGTTATTGCTAATGCCAACATAGCGAGGATCTTGCGCAAGATAGTCATGCATTTTATTAAAATCACAGGTTTCCAAACGATAAATCTTAATCGCTACATACCCTTCGCCTTTTCTTGCACTAAACACATGGGCTTCTTTACCTAAAGCAATCGGGCTAACCAGCTCATCAAAATGCCCTTTAGCTGAGAGCTCAAAAAGGTTACGAAGGGTAAACTGGTCAAACACCCCTTCATAGGTTTTAAATTTTTCTCGTGAGATTCTTGCCACAGCCATGGAACAAGAAGAAGAAGTATATTAAAGTTTCCTGAAAGAAAACGGTAACAAAATAACGAATGAAAAAAAGAGTAAATTTAAATAGGATGGTGATAAAAAAAGGGTATGGATGCAAAACTGGTACGAATCTTAGACTACTATACAGAAAAATTTGGAGGAGAACTCATTCCAAAACTTGCTGCCTTAGAAACCCAAGGATGGCATGTCGTGAAAGAATTTGAACAGCTGCAAACGATTAAAGAAGACCCAAAATTTCATGGTGATGTGACCAGTTTTGTGCATTCCTTGCAAGTCGTCAATATTCTCCAACGAATCTATGGATTCATCTACCTACAAGAGCAGCATAGAAAAATCAATGTGGTTGCATTAGAACAGGCACTTTCACTTCTTCCCACAAGTCTTCAGGATCACTTAGAAAAAACGATCGGCAACCATAAACGTCAGGAACTGCTTTTTTTTGCATGCATTTTCCATGATATTGGCAAAATAAAACATTTCAGCCATTTAATGAAGGATGTAGAAAAAGAAAATGTAAAAGGGATCACTAGATTTATTTTTCATGCAGACTATGGATGGTACTATTTTGATGATGAAATGGATGAACTCGAAAAGCAAATGAATGATTTTGAGCAAAAACTGCAAAAAGAGCAAAATCCTATCAAACAACAATTCTACCAACATGCATTGGAATACCTCCATGAACTAAAAAATGAATTTGAAGCACGAAGAACATTTTTTGAGCAGTTGCAAATAACCAGTGCAGAGCGTAAGTATCTCGCATTCGTGATTAAAAATCATATGGATTTGCTTAATCTGTATAATCAATTTTTGCAAGCGTACAAGGCAAGAGAGCAAAAAGACGGAGAAAAATTACTTGATAGCCTAACCAAAAACATCCTAAAAAAAGTCGAAGAATATGGTGAACAGTATCTTGATTGCATTCTGCTGAATTTCTGCGATTTACTGGAATCTGCTCATAGTGCAAAGCATCCAACTGAGGAATTATATGTTTTTTTTCATCTCTGCATGCTGTGCTTTGCAAAAAAAGATGAACTAGCCAGTGGAGGAAAAATCGTCTTTGAAGAAAACCAATGGAAAGTAATCACCAAACCAAAACCAGCATATACTTTTTCTGCTCTCTTCAAAACCTACCCCAAGGACAAAGCCTTAGCAATAAAAAACATCGTAACTGAAAATCCTAGTAATCCTTCTGAAGCCTTAAAAAAAGCAGGATATGGTCCATATGAGGTTGAAAAAATACTGACACTGCTTAAAAGCTAAGGAAAAAGAAAAGAAAAAACTAAAGAAGAACCGCAGCAAGAAGAAGCTAACTAATGCAAGAAAACTTTCTAAGAAAGAACAAAGCTAAGAATCCGGCAAATACTGGTAAATAAGAATGCCTTGTTTTGCATACAACTGCTTAAACACATGGCTATGGGCAATTAAAAAAAAGATGCCATCATCTTCTTCTTTCCACAACCCTTTTTCTCGCATTGCAGGAACAAACACAAGATAGGTGATTTGATGCTCATCAAAGAGCTTTTGCACTTCACGAAGATCTCGAGAAGTAAGCATGCGCGTGTACACATCCATAGTGCAGGAAGCAGGAGTGCAATACACTGGATGGTTTGAACAAAATTCAACCCAGAATCCATACTGAGGGTCTGTTAATACCTTTCCTTGCGGACGCTCTTGGAGCCAATGCAAGGCATCGACAAGCTCTTGGCGAGGCTGCGCTCCTACAAGTGATTGACCATAAAAAAGTGCACTAAACAAAAGTCCACAAAAAAGTGTAAAGAGCGTAAGCTGCCTAAGCTCCTGGAAATACCAGCGTAATGCAACCAGCGAGTAAAAACCTAACCCAGCAAGATAAAGAAGGATAAAGTGAGCATAGGGAAGCAAATCAAATGAAAAGAAATGGGCAATCCAAAAAAGCAAAAAAAAACTAAGAAGGACAAAAAATGCATAACGATATTGACGATACAGTGCCCCTAACCCCATGACTGCAAGCAGCAAAACAAAAACACCAATACTGAGCATGACTTGGTTACCGAAAAAAAAGCTCATTGACGTTGGAATGGACGAGAGTGAATATCCAAACGGCAAGGTATGAAAAACCAATGCATAGAGGCTATAGTAAAGAAAAGCAACAACACCAACGATTTTAAAGCGAGAAAAAAAGGCCTGCCGCTCTTGAAGAGAAGAAACACCAAAAGCAAAAACAAGAAGCACAAGCATCACCAGGATTGCATCAAGGACACTCATAAAAAGCAGAAGGAGACTTAACGGCAGCGCCCAGTAAGAACGGCGCAAAAGAAGAACAAAAAAGGAGAGATGCAAAACCAGTGCAAACGCAAAAGAAGAAGGAACCAATGCAACAGATAAAAAAACAGGAGAAGAAAACAGTAACAGCATAGTATATGGCATTGCAGCATCCTGGTTAAGGTCATGGAGAATGAGAAGGAAAAGCCCTCCAATAAGAAAAGCCAAAAACAATGAAAAGACAATGGACAACAGCGAAAAATTGCCAAGGTATGAAAAAACATACAAACAAAAGTCAAACAAAGTTGCCTTCCCTTGCTCTACAAGAAGTGGAAAATCACTTGCTGCCTTTAAGTGAAAATAGGACCAATCTCCCAACAGAAGCGGATGTCCTTTAAAGAAACGAAGCAGCAGCAGCACTACAAAAAAGATAGCACCAAGAAAAAAAATAATGAGTGCATTCCTTACGTGGGGAGTTTTTCCTTTGTGAGCTTGCATAATCGTTCATACACCTCAAATGATTCTACGGCATACAAAAGCCGAAAACAATGCGGATCATTTAAATACAGCGGCTTGGTAGTATTATAATATGAAAGAATCGCATTACTAACAATCAGGTAGTTGCTTTGGTATTCTTCAAAAATAGGAAGTGCATCGGTTAAAAAAGGAGTGGTATAAACACGCTCAACTTTTTCCATCCGCAAAGCTGGGGAAGGGGCTGAAAAAAAAGCAGTGTCCAAGACATTTTTACGATTGCCAAAGTAGGTAATGTAATGACCATAAAAATGTGGAGCAAAAATGACACTTCCTTGGGGTGTCAGCTCAGAGAGCATGAAAAACGCGTCTTTTTCAGATTCTGTAATCGGAGGGGGACTTCTCCTAAGAAGAGGGGGAAAAATAGAGGGAACTGTCGTATCATTTAGCGAGTAAAAACCATAGGAATATGATAAGTAGCATCAATATTACGAG
>JAWAQC010000100.1:0-4033 GCA_038894115.1 Candidatus Woesearchaeota archaeon
GCCAAAAGGTGCGCAGGATTTTTTACCAGCGGTGCTTCCCAAGACAAAGCCTGGAAGTGTCGTGCATTTGTATGATTTTTGCCACGAAGAAAAGCTACAAGAGCGAAAAGAAGCGATTCTTCAAAAAATTACACAATTAGGATATGATGCTAATATTTCCACCATCAAAGCAGGGCAATATGCTCCACGAGAATACCGATATTGTCATGACCTTACCCTTTTATAATTACTAACTTTTTTATTGTCCTTAAACTAAGCAAGATTACTTCCTCTTAATTAGGGGTATTATGAATCATACCATTTTTTGTACTAATTATGTATTTACTATTAAATCATTAGAATATTTTTACTTATTTTTTATTAATTGCTGATGGTTACATAAAATAATCTGTGATAGAAATGAAGTATACTAAAAACAAGCAACCTTTTGTTCAGCAACAGTATTCTTCCTCTCCCAATTCATCTTTTTTCTCTAAGCCGGTGCAAGAGCAGCTTTTGACTGTTTTGTCTGTTTTAAAGCACGAAGTAAAACAGTATGATGTGCCTGTTAAGAAAATGATTGCCTTTGGCAAGAAAAAGCCTTTTGTGGTGCTCATTGCTACGATTCTTAGTTTACGAACACGTGATGAAGTTACCCTAAAAGTCATAGAAAAATTGTTTAGAGAGCATAAAATAACAAGTCCAGATAAGTTATTATCACTTGGAAAAAATCGATTAGAACAAATCATCAAGCCAGTGAATTATTACAAAACAAAAGCTGCAAATCTTCTAGCTCTTTGCGAAATACTTAACACAAAGTATGGTGGCAATGTTCCCAAGAGCATGCAAGAGCTAATTTCCCTTCCTAATGTAGGCAGAAAAACAGCAAATATTGTATTAACCCGAGGTTTTGGCCGTGTTGATGGGATTGCTGTCGATACCCATTGCCACAGAATTCCCAATCGTCTTGGTCTTATTAACACAAAAACACCAGAAGAAACCGAAAAGGTTTTAATGAAGCTCTTGCCCCAATCTGCTTGGGCCTTCTATAGTGAGGTTATGGGTCCGTCTGGCCAAGGAAGGTGTAAGCCTGTTGCACCAAAGTGCAGCAAATGTCCCATTTGGCAGTGGTGCAGGTATGAAAAGAAAGGGCCGTATTAATCTTGTAATGATGTAAGTTGGGGGAATGGTGTGGTAAAAATCTGTTTTTTAATCACAGGGTTAGGGGTGGGAGGTGCTGAGCAGCATTTACTTAAATTGATTCCAAAGCTTAGGTTTAACCATTGTGTTGTGAGTTTGACTAATGAAAATACTCTTGGAAAGAAATTAAAGAAATATACAACCATTTATTATCTTGGATTAACGAAATGGAATTTACCATTCGTGGTGTATCGCTTTAAGCAAGTACTAAAAAAAGAGAGACCAGATGTATTAGATACCTACCTTATTCATGCTAATTTATTTGGCCGTATTTTTGGTAAAGTTTTTGGATGCAGCATTATTCTTAATTCAATACGCAATAATTATGCTCATTGGCCGCACTTTTTATTTTTGGATAAAATAACAAAATCATTCGTTACTCACTATCATATTAACTCACCTGCACTTATTACCTATTTAAAAAAAATTGGGGTAAAACAATATTCAATCATTCCAAATGCTGTTGATGTTACCACATTACCTTCAACAATAAACAATGATTTTTCATTGCGTTCTTTACTTCAGATACCAGACTCAAAAAAAATTCTTGTTTGTGTAGCTCGTTTAGAAAAACAAAAAAACCATAAAGTATTGTTTGATGCACTCTCTATGCTGCCTTCGTCGTATGTTTTGGTGATTGTGGGTGATGGTTCTCTTCGCCATGCGCTTGAGCAGTATGCTGTATCCTTAGGCATTGCTCATCGCGTGTTTTTTTTAGGCAAACGTAACGACGCGTTGGAGATTGTTAAGCAGTCTGATATTTTTGTACTTCCTTCTCTTACTGAAGGGATGAGCAATGCATTGCTGGAAGCAATGGCATTGGCAAAGCCGTGTGTTGTATCAAACATTCCTGAAAATACTGTGCTGATCAAGCATAAAAGAAATGGGCTTGTTTTTGATCCGATTGATGCGAAGGACTTGGTTAAACAAATCCTAAACTCAAAAACATTATTTGGTATTGCTGCAAAAGCGTATGTTTTAAAAACTCATCAGCTTAAAAAGATTGTGGGTCAGTATGAGTGTATGGTTCATCACTTTGCCTTATCTATTTCAAGTCCTAGGTGAGTAAAACAATGTGTGGTATTCTTGGTTTTAGTTGGAATGATCCTTCTTTACTTAAAAAACTTACAAGGTTATTAAAGCACAGAGGACCTGATGCAGAAGGATTCTACACTGATGATATAGTTAGTTTAGGACATCGAAGGCTTTCGATTTTAGATTTGTCAAAGAACGGACAACAGCCAATGCCAAATGAAGACAGTACTATTTGGATAACCTATAATGGTGAAATTTTTAATTTTGAAACAATTAGAAATGCGTTAATAAAAAAAGGGCATCACTTTATTTCTAAGACAGATACTGAAGTCCTTATTCATGGATATGAAGAATGGGGGCACTCACTTCTTAAAAGACTGAATGGTCAATTTGCATTTTGTATTTATGATAAAAAAAGAAAAGAATTGTTTCTTGCTCGTGATAGGATGGGGATTAATCCTTTGTATTATTATTTTGATACAAAAAAATTTATTTTTGGTTCTGAATTAAAAGTTATTTTAAAATCAGGCGTTCGTTTAACGCTGAATACGTTTGCTAAAGATTACTATTTTTTGTTTGGTCATTGTCCTAGAAGAGAAAGTATTATTGAAAATACTTATAAAATTGAGCCAGGTTATTACCTTGTTTTTGACCTCCAAAAATGCAGCATTCGTGATTATAAGCCCTATTGGAGTCCTACTTTTTCTGCAACAATAACGTCTGAAAAAGATGCGCTTGTTTCACTTAAAAGGCTTTTTGAAGATGCTGTTCAATTACGACTTGTTGCTGATGTTCCAGTTGGGGCTTTTCTTTCTGGCGGTGTTGATTCATCAGCAGTTGTCGCGTA
This sequence comes from Candidatus Woesearchaeota archaeon, assembly GCA_038894115.1. Classification (GTDB taxonomy): domain Archaea; phylum Nanobdellota; class Nanobdellia; order Woesearchaeales; family JAWAQC01; genus JAWAQC01. The sequence goes on from JAWAQC010000100.1 coordinate 3,062, forward strand.
TGCTTCAAAATATAAAAAAAATCTTAATACCTTTTCAATAAAATTTGAGTATGATGAATTTGATGAATCAAAGTATGCAGCGCTTGTTTCAAAAACATTTTCTACCACTCATCACACCATTACTTTTACAGCTAATGAGATATGCCAATTACTTCCAAAACTGATTTATCATTATGATGAGCCATTTGCTGATCCTTCAATGATTCCTACATTTTTAGTTTCTTCTGTTGCACGCCGTAATGTCACCGTCTCGCTTTCAGGGGATGGAGGAGATGAACTCTTTGGAGGGTATCACACCTATTCTTATTACCATCTCCTAACTTTTTCAACCTATTATCCAAAATTTTTTAATACTCTTTTTTCTACGCTTTTTTCTTTTTTCCCTTCAAATCAATATCTTACTACTTACTTTTCTCTTGCTTCACAACAAAAAAAGTATGCACCGTTAATGAGTTTTTTGTTGCCATCGCAGGCGAGGCGCTTTTTATCAAAAGACCCAATGTTATATTATAAAACCTATGAAGCTTTTTTTCATCCACATTGGCTTCATCATGCTATTTATCATGACTTTAAAAATTATTTACCGTGTGATATTTTGACAAAAGTTGATAGGGCTTCAATGGCAAATAGTCTTGAGTCAAGACCTCCTTTACTTGATCATCGTTTCGTTGAATTTGCTTGCTCATTACACCCTTCCTTAAAAATTAGAGGGTATAAAAAAGGAAAATATATCTTTAAAAAAGCATTTGAAGGGATATTGCCCTCTATTATCCTTACAAGAAAAAAGCAAGGGTTTAGTGTTCCGTTACGTTATTACTTAAAAAAAGAATTAAAATCGTATGTTGATAATCTTTATGACAATACTTTTTTAAAGCAATATGGGTTTTCTAAATCTCTTCTTGATTCTAACAAAACAAATATACGGTTGCTCTGGGCATTAATAATTTTTAAGGAGTGGAGTAAGGTATGGAT
>JAWAQC010000101.1:0-4007 GCA_038894115.1 Candidatus Woesearchaeota archaeon
TAGACGAAAGGAGCGGGTGCTTGCGCTAGTAAGCACGATGCTGCTTGTGGCAAGCAGCACGCATCGGCTTCGGCAACCACTTCAATGCTCCCTTAGGCCGCCACCCCCGTAAGGGACAACCCCCCGTCGAGCCGCTTATCGCTTCACTCCATTGTGCCTACGCAACCTTGATGCGTGCTGCTTCAAAAAACAAAAGCTATTTAAAAAATTAAAAGAAAAATATTTCCTTTATGAAAAAAATCGCAAATAAAACTCACCATAGCGCAATAGTTTTTTTAGGCAGAAATCGTTTTCATAGCTATTCTTTTCGTTTTTCCATCCTCTTTTTTATGGTTGTTTTCTTTCTTTTTGCCTTGGCAGGTTGCAGCAAAACTGAACCAAAACCAATGCAGGCTCCTATGCAAGATCCTGACATGAAAAACGAAGCGGTTGCTTTTGCTCTTGAAATCATCCATGCATATACCACCAACGATTGTGAGCGTATCTATGCTGCCTTGCATGATCCCCTCTATAGCCTTGATGATGTTCCACCTGTCCCAAAATCAGAAATCAAGGAATCACTTTGCCATGGAATTACTCATGCGTTATTTGATGGTCCTGTCTCCTATACAGACTATCTTCACCTGTTTAAGCCAACCGTGTACGAATATCCTGTTTTTATGGCTAAATATCCTTTTTTTTCAACCTTGACAACCTTTGAGCCGCAAGCGCATGATTATTATTTTGTTGGATATCTCCCTTATCGTCCTGAGGATCGTGATAAAATTATTAGCTATGAATATTTTGTTTTTTTACTACGCAAAACCGATGAGGGATGGCGTATTATCGCCTATGAATAACCAAAAGCCTGCAACGTCATCTTCGTGTTATGGTTTTCCATTTTACCGATTCCACAAGCTCGTCCACATATGCCTACACCAATTAGCGTGCTTTTCCCATGGTCTTTTTCCCAATCCTTAGACGCAAAAAAGGTTCAATAAGCACGATTGTTCGTATTATTTTGCTTACTTTTTTACTTCTTATCGTTGCTATTCTTTTTTTTGGTGGCAGTGGTTGGTTTGCCAAACTTTTTGCCCATGTCAGCAGTATTATTATTGATGTTGAGGATACCAATGCTCAGCTTAGTAGCATTACTAATTCAAAAACCAATGCATTTGATAGGTTTCTCTACGATTATGAAAGTATGGTCTATTCTAAGGATGACCTTTGTATTCGTCAGGTTTCATTACCAGAAGATTTTGAAGGATATATTCTTGAGCTCAAAGCAGAGCAAGAAGGAACAACCGTAACGATTCTTGATCCTAAAGGCAAAGAAGTAGGCGGCGTTGGAAAAATTCTTTATAAGCGTTCGTACCCTTCGACCATTCCATGTATCGTGTATGGGGAAGAAATTGCTAAAGCAATGATCAGTAACCTTGAGGAAAAAAAACGTTGTGTTGATGCTGGCCAGCAGCCTTGCCAGCCAACCTATCGCAGCCCAGATGCTCAAGAATATCTTACTACAGTGCTGACCGCTGATGAGCTTTCTGGGACCTTGCTTGATGGCTCAACACTAGAAACAGGGTATGATCATCTTATGCTTTACAAAAGCGGCCGTGACCATGTCTGTCTTGTTCCAAGCAAAGGAGGTTTTTTGTTTTGGAAAGACACTGACTTGCTTGATCCAGATACTGCAATGAAACTCCAGCAGTCAATGGTTAAATGCAAGCCTGGCACTATCCCTCTTGTTATGCCTGGGCCACCAGCCTTGCAAGGCCTTACCAGTTTTAATGAGCGTCTTGTACAGGCATTGCGGGCAAATCATCAAAACGGTGAAAGTCTTGGTAGTTTTGTGAACGGAGCTGTTGAGCGGCCTGCAAATTGTGGGGATTGGCTTTCTCGTGTCTATAAATGGCTGGGGTATGCGTATCAATACACGCCTGTTCGGTATCAGACACTGCAGGAATTAGCATTAGCATATCCACCTCCGATTGGATATAATGATAACCGGCAAAAAGACGGCCATGCATTGCTGCTGCTTGGGATTGGCCCTGATGCAACGTGGTGGCTTGAGCAATTGCCAGAAATTCGGCTGCGCAGGCGTGCAGAGCGCAAGGTTTATGACAACGAAGCACTCGTCATCAGTTTTGGCGGTGCTCAAAATCGCTATGTTACTTTTGAAATTTATCCAGCAACAGCACCGTATTTGCATGGCTCTATTGTTCATGTGCATGAATGGGTTCCGCTTTGTGCAGCAGAGCTTAAAACAGATGGTGTGGCATGTAGGCCTCCGAAGACACCAGGGTTAGCATACTGGACAAATGATGCAAGCAACTGTGATTGGTCGCGATATTGGATCCCCCCTAATAGTCCATATTACCCAAAAACAAAAGATGCGTGCAATCATTTTGAGCATTTGCGAGGATAAGGTAGTCCTGGCAAAAAATCATTCCGCTTTCTTTTCTTCTCATCAGGGAAAAAATACAACTTCCAAGCGTGTCAACCTGCTTTGTCTATTTCAGTAAAAGAGTATTGTGATATTCTTTTTGGCAACCTTCCTTCTTGGGCAAATAGTCACCAACCCTCATTAGCATTAGAGTCACAGGAGCAAACTCTTGAGCAGCGTTTGCTTACTGAACAAGGTGCAGGAAAAAAAATTGGTAAATACTATAAAAAACAGACAGGCACTGCTTCTAATAGTCAGCATGCGCATCACCTTGAGCAGGCAATTGACCACGTTCTTTATGTTCTTGCAAAGTATGCTTCTGACCTTTCAACAACTAAGTTTCCTTCCTTGTCAGATTCATTGTCTACTTCTCTGCGTGCAGACAGTTCTACTGCTGAGGGTTCTAGACCTACGCTTCATCTTTCTCTAGAAATTCTTTCTCCTCCAAGGTTAAAGGTTTTGTATCAAAATCCTACAACTGCTCTTGCTCTTGTTAATCTGTATGATGCTCTTTCTTCTCGTGGATTAAAATCTACGTATGGTTCTTTTTATTCCACCCTTAAAGAGGTTATCTATAAACCTACCGATGTTAAAAATTATTTCACTTCAGGAAAATACCACGGGATGAACAAAGAGGAAGTGCTTTGGTGTCTTGATGGCAAGTATATTGGCAAGATCTACGCGTATTGGAAAAAAAATAACTATCATCCTAAGCATCAGGTCTATCTTAAACAGGCAATTGAATCGTTTGCTGAGGAACTCCATAACGGAGCCTTTTGTAAAGGACCGCTTCAAGAGTATTTACTTTCTGATGTCCTTCTTTATGGAAACGCTCAAGCAAAAGCTTATGCTTTAAATTTGTACTATACACTCAAGGAAAGTGGACTAAAATTAAAAACCTATGAGATGATGAAGCCATTCGTTAAGCATGCTAAACATGAAGCTAAACGTCTTAAAGCTCTTCAAGCCTTTGATCCATCGCTTTCTCTCCCAGAACCTTCTCTTAAGCCCCAGCAAGAAAATGAGCAGTTATCTTTGTTTTAGCGTTGTTTCTTTCTAGGCAAGAGTTTGTTTTTTTGGGTTTTCTTAGAACAGTAAAACGTTCACACATTGTCGCTTAAAACCATCAAGGCAGACAAAGCGTATGCAAGAATAAACTCTGCAAAACAATGTATGTAAAAAAATAAAGAATAGGTTACAGAAGTTCTTTTGGCTTTCTCTTTCTAAGCTTATTGTTTTTTCGTCATATATTCAATTGCTTGTCTTTTCTCCGTTAATTCGTTTCCAAGTTTTTTTGCTGCATAGTTTTCTACTGATTTTACGAAATCAATAAGGAGCCTATATTTATGCTCCTCACTCAGGTCATTTGTTTTTTCCGTAAAGGTGATTGCATCGTCAGTTTTACTGATTGTAGCTAGCGTATATTGTTTTGAATTTTTAAAGATCCCTCCATTCTCAAAAACTTCTATGCTATATGCTGGTGCATCTGGGTCGTAATTCATCATGATAAAAAATTTCTCTTTCTTGTTGTTGTAGTTAGTAATAGGCATTATCATTTCTATCTTGTTTTCCTCTATTATTT
>JAWAQC010000102.1:0-3997 GCA_038894115.1 Candidatus Woesearchaeota archaeon
CACTGATTGAAGGGGTGCTCATCAGAACCCCTGAGGGAATTGGGATTGCAAACCGTCTTCCTGATTCTTCGATTAAGACTTTGTATGTTCCCTACCAGTCAAAAACGATAACCTCACGGTATGCTAGGATTCCGTTCGTTCGTGGGATTGTTGTCTTTTTTGAAACCTTGTATTTAGGGGTTAAATATCTTAGTTATTCTAGTGAACTTCAAGAAGCAGAAAAAGAGCAAAAAGAAATCGTTACGTTTGGCGTCATTCTCTTGACGTTGCTTGTATCCTTACTGCTTGCATTGTTTCTTTTTAAGTTTGTCCCACTCATGCTTGCAAAAACCCTTGGGAAGGGTCTTGAAAATACGTTTTTATTTAACCTGCTTGATGGAATGTTGCGCCTTGCAATTTTTCTTTTATACCTTGGTATTATTGCCCAATCAAAAGAAGCGAAACAATTGTTTTCCTATCATGCAGCTGAGCATATGACGATTCATGCTTATGAACAAGGCACTTCGTTAACCGTGTCAGCAATCAAGCAACAGCAAAAAGAGCATCCTCGATGTGGTACTGCGTTTGTCCTGTACAGTTTTGTGATGAGTATTGTGCTTTTTTCTTTTATTCCTCCTGGTTTAAGTGTTTGGGAAACCTTTTTTTTGCGCCTACCCCTTTTGTTTCCTATCATTGCCATAAGTTATGAGCTGATTTTGCTTGCTGGAAAAAAGAAGAGTAAATTCCTTTCTTTGCTTTTGCTTCCAGGGATTTGGCTGCAACATGTAACCACAAGGCAGCCCCAGGATGAACATTTGGAAGTAGCCATCGCTGCTCTTAAAACTGCAATTTCCAAGAAATAACCAAGAAAATAACAAAGAACCAAAAAGAACTTTCTTTTTCTTTTCTCCGCATTTATCTCTATCTTAGCGTTCTTGGTTTGTGCTTGCTTGCCATGCAGTAATATATGCAACATCAATAATCTCTTGGACACTGCATCCACGTGAAAGGTCATTGACAGGCTTTGCCAATCCTTGTACAATAGGTCCTATTGCTTGATAGCCTCCTAGTCGCTGGGCAATTTTCTACCCAATGTTGCCTGCATTTAAGTCAGGAAAAATAAACACATTTGCTTTTCCCTTCAGTACCGAGTTTTTGTCTTTGCGTTTTGCAACCGCTGGTACAAACGCTGCATCCAACTGCAATACTCCGTCAATCGTAATGCTGTTTTTTCCCTGAGGATTTAGCAATTGCTTCGCAAGGGCTGTAGCTTGTTGGACTTTGGTAACTTCTTCATGCTGTGCCGAGCCTTTTGTTGAAAATGAGAGCATAGCGATTTTGGGGTTTATACCAAATTGTTGCGCTGTTTGGGCCGTTGCAACAGCAATGGCTGCAAGCTGTTCTGCTGTTGGTTTAATCGTTAATGCGCAGTCTGCAAACACCAGCACAAGCGGTTTTTTCTTGCTGTTTTTTCCTTGCTTTTTGTTTTGAAGGTAGGATGCAGATTCTTTTACCATGAAAAAGCAGGTTGAGGCAAGGTCATTTGGCCGCTTTGTTTTAATAATTTGTAATGCTGGCTTAAGCGTATGCGCCGTGGGATGTGATGCACCAGAAACAACACCATCGATGTGTCCTAAATATAAATGGAGGGTAGCTGTATAAATTGGTTCTTGCACCAGTTGCGTTGCTTCCTCATAGCTTAATCCTTTTTCTTTTCGAAGCGTGTACAAAAGCATTGCAAGTTCTGGTATTGCAGGGTTTTGTTCTTGCGTTGTTTTGCTTGTCCTATCAGGCACTACCTTTGACGGGCAAGGCACAACTGTGAGTGTGTTGAGGCGTTTTTGTAGTTGTTCTGCGTTTTGTTTTGGTGCATACAAGAGGGGTTGAATGATTCCTTCTTTTGCTAGTGCACGTGCTGCAGTAACAACTCGATGGTCTTCAGGTTCAGGAAATCCAATCTTGATTGTTTTTTTGGTAGAACGCTGAGTTGCACGCAATGATCGTTTTAGCACCTCAATAAATGTCTTTGCAGGCATCCTTATGACCTCTTTTTTCGTACTATTTTTTTAGCCAGTGTTCCATGGGGGATGAGGGCAAATTCATTATTACCTAATACGAGTGTGGTATGGGTTAAGGTAACTTCTTGCACAACACCTTTAAGTCCATCAACAAGAAGCAAATCTCCCTCTTTAATTCGGTTTTTACGTAAAAAAATAAGTCCTGGAATGAGATTTACAAATACGTCCCAAACAGAAAGCAAGAATGATACGACGAAAAAGATGAAGACAATCCATAACATGATTCGGAAACTGGTAATAGCAACCCCTAGGTAATCCAAGACCAAAATCAGGGTAAACACATAAATCCCATAGCTTACAATCAGCGGTACTCCTTCTTCCACCTGCAGGTTTACTTTTAGCACTCGTTTAAGGTAATAATTACTCCGCAGCATTTTCAAGAATCTGGCAAGCAATTTTTGGACTAATTTTCCTGCAAAAAACCCAAGAAACAGGGTTGCTAATGCTATTAGCACTTGGGTAGGCACTATACTAAAGCTCTTTTCAATGATAGGGTAATTGCTCAGTGCTATTGTTTCATTAGCCATACCATCTTTAATAGCGTACTTGCTTATATGCTTTTCTGCATCCTTAACTATTTTCTTCCTCCCTTGCTATTAGCACCAACTGATAGAGCTCTCCTTTTTACTCCAATAAACACAGAAAACTACATCCAATACGTGCAGAAAAGAAAAATTAATAAACTATTCCTTGCTTCACACAATTTTAGATGCCTATGGTCCAATGGAAAAATATTCTTCGCAATAGTAGTGTTGTAACCTATGAGGCAACTACACCGCATGCAAAAGCAAGAATTGAATGCAGAAAAAATGATGATGGGACCTGGCAAATTTACAAAACCCATTATACCAATACCCTGCACCATACTGAAGAATTCTTTGCATCAAATCAGGAAGAACTGAATCTTTTGCTTAAAAGTTTAATGCAGCAAAAAGTATACAGTTTTCAAGAGCTTGCAAAAATCAAGCGTGAGCAGCATCGTATTCCGCGCATCCACCTCAAACGAGCCTTTAAAGAGGATGGAATTGAAAAATGGTGGTTTTCAATTGATCAGGGTCCTTATGAAAATTTTTTCATTATCCGTGAAACTGAAGTGCTTGAAATTGATATTATCATGCATGAACAGCACCAAAGCTATGAGCAAGCAATTGTTAGTCAAATGAAAAAAATCCTCTCCATTGACTCACCAGACCTTGAAACTGAGGAGCATATTTACTATTTTACCCGTAAAAAAACCATTCTTAAAGAACCTTCATCCCAGTTTCCCCTTTTTGAATCCTTGCTTTCTGATGAGTAGTTCCTTTGCACCATGTATGTTTTTTCGTTGTTACCTTTCTTTTAGGTCTCTACTCTGTTGCAGTCCTTTTCCTTTATTTTTCTTGTTTTATACTTCCCCTTGTTTTGCATAAGATTTAAAAAGATTAACGTGATTCTTTGGAAATTCATATAGGATACACCTTATCCACTTTTATAAAGAAGAACATTAAACAAGAAAACCTCAGTGATGAAAAAATGGCAGGTACAACCCTCTTTTCAAAACTACAAATTCCCTCTTTATTGTTAGGCTTGCTGCTCCTTGCATTTTTTACAACCGGCTGTAGTGGTTCTTCTGAATCTCAGATCAAAGAGCCTTTTCCTAGTCCCGCTGGGTTTCTTGACACCAGTTCAGAGAAAATTGTGATTCTTATGTTTTGGGGCAATGGTTGTCCTCACTGTGCAAAAGAGGAAGCATTCTTAAAAAAACTCGTCAATGAATACCCAGACATTGAGGTTCGTTCAGCAGAGGTATGGTCCAACCGGGCAAATGCTCAACTATATGAGCAACTTGCCCAGCGATACAATGTCCAGGCAAAAGGTGTTCCTGGACTTTTCATAGGAGATACTTTTATTAGTGGTTTTGGTAGTGAAGAAACCACTGGAAAGAAAATCAGAGAGGAAAT
>JAWAQC010000103.1:0-3994 GCA_038894115.1 Candidatus Woesearchaeota archaeon
CAGCCAATTAGACCTTTCTTTTTAATTGGGTTGTTCTCATGTTTTGTTTCACTTGCAAACATATGGCATAACCACCAAAAAGAATGCAGAGCAAACATAAAGCTGTAGCTGTGCAAAACCCAAAAACTTGTGTTGTAAGCTAGAAAAAATTATGTTCTAAAACAAAAATTTCTTGGCTTTTTGCCCCAAAAACTAAAAATCGTTGAAACTTCTTATGAAATTTTTTTTCATTTTCAAAGCAAAAAGTTTATAAACCTCTGCCATGCGTTAATACTTCCCAAGTATGTTTATCCTTGACAACCACACTTCAAAAAAAGAGATGACTGAGCAGTGCCTTTATTGCCACACTCATTTTGATTCGTTCAAATGGGTTTCTGAGCATATCCATGGCATTCATTACAAATCGCATATTTGCAAGCAGTGCGGCCATGAAAACAGGATTAGGGTTAATTTTCTTGGAAGCGGCCATGATAATTGGGGCAAAGATATTTGGACAAGCATTGAAGAAATGAATTTGCTTAAAGGAGAATTTAACCAGCTGCTTGAAGAATTTAATTTAAATAAAGTACGTAGGTAAGGTTTCCTTGTGTTGTTTCTTTGCTCTCTTCTTTTACTTGCTTTCTAATTGATATTTTTTCTTTACTTTTTGTGTCTCTTATCTATGAGTATAAAAAAACGCTTTATTTTTCTTGAGGGTTTTTTGTTTTTCCTAACCAAACCCTAACCCTTTTTTGCACTTTCCAAAAATTCTTTTTCCTTTTGCCTTACTTCTTCAAAAATCCTCCCTAAATCTTTATACAGTTTTTCACTTCTTCTTTTTTTTCCTTCTACGGAGGTGGAACCATGCAATCAACAATGTCTGACTCAGAACAAACACACCAAACAAAACAAAAGCGAACCATGTCATTTGAAGGGTATTCTTTTGATGAAATGAATGCCATGGATGCAGATGAAATCATGCAACTGCATCAGCAAAAGGCAATGAAGAGCAAGGAAGAATTTTTGGCTACCTTAAAAAAGAAAACCCCTCAGGAAATTCTTGCGACGATGAGCTCTCAGCTTAATTTGACTATGCTTGTTGATCTTGGCCTTGTTTCTTTTTCTGACCAATACCAACGCATTAAATATGAGCCAACACTGTTTGAGCGGCTCTGGTATTACCTTAGCAGCAACAAAGAGCAAACCTATACGAATCTTGCTTGGAAAAAAATCCATCAGGCAGATCCGTTTTTACTTTCTTCCTGCATGATTACCAATTTGCTTACCTATTATCGGCAGGAATCTGCAAAGCTTGAGCAAAAGATAAAAAATGACCAGCAGCGTATGTATGAGCGTACCTTGGAATATAACGATTCCTTAGCTAATGCAAAGCTGTTACTGCTTGCAGCAAAAAAATATGATCAGAAAATTGAAGAATTGCACCAGCAGATCAAAACGCTCAAAGACAAGCTTCGTGAGACCGTTGATTATTCTTTAGAGGAAGCAATTATTAAAAGCAAAACAGAAATCAGGGAAATTGAAAATAAGATTAAAATTGTCTACAACAAGCTTAAGATTGAAGAAAACCGAAACAAGGCAGTAAAAAAAATCGCTGAGCAAACAGAGGAAATTTACAAACAAGACCTGCAAGACTTTACCTATCATCAAGCCATGCTTGATGTGCTTGATTTTTATCAGGTGCTTGACCAAAACAACAAAGAGCTTGCGCAAGCGTACCAAACCACTCATTCCTATGAGCAGCGCATTGAGATGATGAAAGGAGTTAAAGAGCTTATCAGTGCTCTTGAGCCCCAGCGCATTAGTTCCAGTGTAAATTCAAAACAGCTTGAGCAGCAACTTCAAGAACTTTGGCAAGTGAATACCAGCAGCAAAAAATCCCATGATCGTCAAGAGCCTATTGCTAACTATGTACAGGAAATGGAAATGATTGTGCATCGCATGAATGAGCGTGATTATTAATCTCTATGGCTTTTAGCAATGATTGGTTGATCTTAGGCCAATTGTTTTGCTTACGCCACTACATGTACTTTCACGATGGAATCGCCAGGCAATTCTTTGCATGAGTCAGCTGCAGCCTCTCCTGCAAAGGAAAACCTCCTTGCACTTTGCGAGCAATTTGGAAGTAAGCTTTCCTATGCAACACGACAACAGCTTGCAACCTATTATTCCCATGTTTTTGAAGCTTATCGTGTTTGTAAAGCTGGTCGCACCATTACAACCTTTGTTCCTAAAACCAAGGAGGAGCAGCAAGCTGTTGATGCTCTTCCGCTCTTTCTTAGTCATTGGATTGGTGCATTGCACTACCAGCCAGGTGTTGCTTCCTCTTCACTAAGGCAAGCGCAGTTGCAGGGGACTCCAAAAAAGGCATTGGAGGATCTTCTTCTTGACAGTGTTAGGCCTAACCTTCAAGAAATGCAAAAAGTGTTGTTGTATTCAGTAATCAAAAAATATCAGGAATCCTATGTTATGCAGCCACTGGAGCGGTTTGTGCATGATCTTGCAAGCACTGCATTGTTGTATCTTGCAAAGCATCAGGAAAGTCCATTGCTTACTGCTTTGCAATCGGAACTTGAGCAGCACTTTTTTTCTTCCCAGCACCCCAAGCAAGATTCTCCTAGTGTTGAGCACTTTCTTGTTTCTGTCCCTCATCATCTTGCAGGTTGTCAGCCCTCAATCTTGCGCCAGCTTGCATATGAAGCGCAGAAAATCTATGATTTTTTTGACCCTGAACATTATATTAAATCTCCATCGATTACTCTTGCTGAGGTTGTGGGTTATGAAACAGAAAAAAAGCAAATTTTTAGTATTTTTGATGCGCTTAAATATCCTGCCCATTATGAGGCGTGGGGTGCTAAAGCGCTTGGATTAAGTTTTAAGCTTTTGCTTACCGGAGAGCCAGGCACGGGAAAAACCTATCTTTCCCAAGCTATTGCAAACCATTATCAGCTGGATTATTTTGAAGTTCCAATGCAGCAGCTTTTTGATAAATATGTGGGAAATTCTGAGAAAATTATCAAATATGTGCTCTCGTATGTATTGCTGCGCAATCATCAGGCCTTAGTGTTTTTAGATGATGCAGAAAGTATTGGTATGCCAAAAGCAAGTGAAGATCGGGTAGGGACTAGAATTTTAGGAACCTTGCTTCCTTTGCTTGATGGAAAAAAAGAGTATGAGTCATTGCCAATTATTGCTGCTACCAGCAAGCCAGACTTGCTCGGTGCTGATTTTTTACGCAGGTTTTTACGCATCCATCTTTCATTGCCTGATGAAGAGCAGCGTAAGGCACTATTTGTGTTTTACACGCAAAAGGTCCCATCTCTTTATAGGGGAAATCTTGATTTTGCAGTGCTTGCAAAGGCAAGCAATGGAAAAAGTGCTTATGCCATTAAAGAAGCAGTCAAGCATGCAGTCTGTTCGTTAGCCTATGCCTCATTGCATCAGTTGCCGACGCATCTATCAAGCGGTTCATCGCATCTCTTGACTACAGACGTTCTTTTAGAATATCTAAACCCTGGGTACTAATTGTTTTTTATTCCTCTTTGCAAGCGATGCAACGTCAATAGTATGTTTTATCCAATTCCTTGTTTTGTTTTAGAATTCTCTTCCTAAATCCAAAGCCCTGCTTTTCTTTCCTTGATGTTTTTTCCTGGTTGTGCTGAGAGTATTATTGCTCTTGGAGGAGCAATTCAAGCTTGTTTTCTTTTGCCAAACTATTGGATTTACTGGGGTAGTTATTTATGGGTTCTTCCTTGTTTTTATGTTCTATTGTAAGTGTGTAATAGGTTACTTTCGTGCCAAACAAGGATTTAACTAATGAATAGCTGTTACTTCCAATTTCCTGACCAAAAATGTTTTTCATTGCGTTTCACCATTCCTCTTCTTAACTTTTTTTTGGCGGATTTTGGATGATTGGAAAATGGCTGGTTACTTTCTTGCACTCTTTCCATTGAAGCTTTCCATTGCAGCTAGCGTTATGGAATGCTCGTGTTAAGGA
>JAWAQC010000104.1:0-3981 GCA_038894115.1 Candidatus Woesearchaeota archaeon
ATAATAAGTGGTCATGCTTTTGCCAAAAAAGTAAGCACCTAGAAAATAAAAGATAGGAAATGAGCTGATTAAAAAAAGTGAAACAATCATAATGTTTCGTGTTCCATACCGCTCGGCATACTTTCCCCAGGGCTTCATACTAATGACTTTTGCTGCCAAAGGAACAAGAATCACAAGCATATACTGAAAATAATTCAGTTCTAAAAATTTAAGGTTAAAAACAACAAAAAACGGTGCGCCGAACATAATTCCAATCGTTAAAAGAAACCGAAAAAGAGTAAATGTTCCAAAGGGAGTTTTTGTTATGGATTTTGTAAATGAAAAAAAGCTCAGCGAACTTTTTTTAGGAGGGTGATACGTTGGCTCATGATGGCGTGCCAAGTAAATCAATGAAACAATTCTTGCAAGCAGTGCAACCCCAAACAAGATTCCAAACCCAAGCCAAACATTGCGGTTTTCAAAATAATGTAAAATAAGGCCGGCAGCAATCACTGAAAAAAAAAGAAAAGTAATCATAACTTTGTTTCGATGGCTAAAAAAAGAAGAGCGTTCATGCTCACCAACAACATCACCTATTAGCGAACTCCAGGCAGGAGTTGCCATATTTGCAAAAATTAAGTACAAGGAAAAAAGCACAATAAGCAAAAAAATATTTTTAGTAAGTAATGGCAACAAAAAGATAGGTAAAAACATTATTGCCTGAATCAGCACTGAAATCAAAATAATACGCTTGCGTGAGGCTAGGATCCAGGTTAAACGAGCACCGAGCAGCTGAAACAAAGAGCCAAAAAAGTAGGGGACGGTAGAAAGAAGGGCTACTTCTGAAGGGCTTGCCCCAAGCCTAACTCCATACGGAACAACATACTGCTCTCCAAACCCATACATAACATTATACGCAGAACCATCAATAACCGAATATTGTTTGGTTTTTTCTTTTTCTTGGGCACTTAAAACACGCTCAGTGCTTTGCCCAGAGAAAGAGGCTTGCTCATGGTTATTTTGTGCAGAAGTTTTGCTAGATGAAGAAGCATGAGGTTGCGAATCTGGAGTTGGCAAAAAAGCTTTCATAGAGTACAAGAAACACAAGCTTCCTTATTAAGCTAACGAAAAAAAGCAAGAAGAAATGAAGGATGAAAATGAAAGAAATATTAAGTAAAAAGTAAAGGAAAAACAAAAAAAGTAATAAGAGCATAATGAGAACATAATGCCCAAGAGCAGCATCAAGAAAGCGACTGGAGTTCTTGCCTGCAATGCGGCAGGGGGACCTGCCCCCTCCGGGGACCAACAGAATTGCGAAACAATGCAAGAATTGCCAAACGAAAGGAGCGGGTGCTTGCTTCGCAAGCACGATGCTGCTCTTGGTTGTGGCAACCAGAAACTTTATAAACAAACAAAATGAAAAAAAAGACATGGCAACCTTTAATGCGATCAATAACACTGCACTGCCACAAATCCATTGGACTGGCTTTTCGTTGGCTGAATTTTTTACAGAAACCCAAGGTCTTGCATGGTATGTACTTGGAATTTTTCTTTATGGGCTTTTTGTCTTTAAGTTTTACAAATTTTTAGCAAGAAGAGACATTTTAACCCTAAAGTTGCAGGATTATACAAAAGAAAAAAAAGGAGCTTTCAAACGATTTATTAAAATCTGCATTTACATTCTAGAAAATATTATTGTTATTCCTCTGCTTGTCTTTTTTTGGTTTTTGGTCCTTGCATTAGCATTGTTATTTCTTGGAAAAACACATACAGCACAAAGCCTGCTAATTACAGCAATGGCAATTGTTGCATCCGTGCGCATCGCAGCCTATTATCATGAGGAACTCGCATTAGAACTTGCAAAACTCATTCCTTTAGGCTTGCTTGCAGTCTTTTTAGTAGATAATGCCTATTTTTCTATGGATCACATTATGCAAACTGCTGAGGGAATACCCATGCTTTGGAAATCGTTTCTTTATTATTTTTTATTGGTAATTTTACTTGAACTTCTGCTTCGGCTTGGAAGAAGTATTGGAAAGCTATTTAGAAAAGCCAAGGAAAGCTAAAAAAGCTAGAACAGGTAACGTGTTCTCCAAGCAAAAAAAGTAATACGCCTAACTTTAAACAAGGAAAAGAAAAAAGCTGAAGATAAAGAAAAGAATTGGAAAAGGACAAATGACAATAATCTTTATATAGTGCTTAATCCTTTATTTAAGAAAAAGTTTTTACGCTCAAGGAAAAACATTGCTTACCATACACTAAAACAAACTACAGACAAAAAAGCAAAAAAAAGAAAAAAACGTCTAGCAGCCAGCATCGTGCTTACTAGCGCAAGCACCCGCTCCTTTCGTCTGGGAATGTGTGCATTGTTTTACATTTCTCTTGGTCCCCGGAGGGGGCAGGTCCCCCTAAAGCATTGCAAGCACTCACTCCAGTCGCTCTCTTGATGCTGGCTGCAAAAAAGAAAAAAAAGTGAAACGAAAAAAATGATTACCTTTAAAGAATTCAAGTATGTTGAAGAGCCTATTTTAAGCCCTACCAAAACCCATACCTTAGTTAATCCTATTGCTGATAAAAAAATAAAAGCAGAAGCAGTCAACAAAGAAGAAAAGCAAAAAAAAGAGATTGATTTGCTTAAACAATATGGGTTTGAAATTTATGAGCAAGAAACCCTGCAAATGTGGATAGCAACCTATTTTGAAATTACCTTTCCAGATTGGAATGTCATTCCTGGGTTTGTCTATAATGATGGGTATGACTTTACAATGCACAACAAACAAAAGCGTATTTCGCTGCGTATAGAAGTAAAAACAGGACCATTAAAAGAATATAATTTTGTCAACCTTTTTTTGGGTGTTTGGCATTTAGATAAGCAAGTTGGGCTTCCGGGCTATCGCATTAGCCAAGTGCTAAGTGCTGATTATGTGTTTTGGACTGTCAGCACAACATTTGGAGAACTGCAAAAACAATACGATGACGTGCATACCACGGTGATTGGAGTAACCAAAAAAGGAAAATTAACCAAAGATCATTTAGTGATAGGAAGAACACTAGGTGGCAATACGATTATTTATCCTATTTCTACAGAAGTTTTTTCTTTTGAAGGAGCTCAAGGGATGGATAAAGTTGTTGAGGAAATCAAAGTATTAAGCCAAAATCCATATTCTTAAGTGGGTTGGGGAAAAAAGCAAATCCTATGCAGTAGAAACTGTGGTAGAAAACTTCTTTAGGAATAAGCCAGCATAAGAGATTATAAACAATAGAAAAAAGAGAAGAAAGAAAAATCAGAAAATATATAAACGACAGAAAAAATAGAAAGAAACGGCACTAAAAGTAAAATATAAAGCAGAAACAGGTGATCTAGGATGAATGCGCAACAATCAAAAACACAAGCAGAGATCAAAGATGAAGTAAGCACATTTTTTAAGCATTATAAAATAGCTATTGCTGAACGTAGAAAACGCTTTTATAATACCTTAGAAGAAAAAAGAGAACTTGACAAAAAACTTAAGGAACTTTGGAAAGAAGAGCATCTTTTAACCCAAGAAACAAAAAATGAAATGTTTAGGATCTTTACCAAGCTTGCAGAACTTATCGGTGATGCAAAATATAGTATTACATTTTTCAAAAACGTAATATCCAATCGGCAAAAGTTTTTCTACCTGCCGCCGGGGAACCCGCACTTCCCGGCAGGCACCACGATGGAAAAACTGCTGCGGCATCAGATGGACCCGCCCCCGGCGATTCAGGCCCTACGCCCTGACGTGCGCCCGGAAATCGCGGCCATCTTGACCCGCTTATTAGCCAAAAAACCCGATGACCGCTTCCAGAGCGGAGCCGCTCTGGTCGAAGCCTTGCAACCGTTTTTGCCGATTCCTACCAGTTCGACATCGACCTCCTCGACGCGGTTGGTGCCTAAACCGATCGTCGCTTCGGGCGGTTCTGCCCCGGCTCCAGTATCAGGAGGTTCGCCCACCGCTTCGGGCGGTTACGCGGTGCCGG
>JAWAQC010000105.1:0-3949 GCA_038894115.1 Candidatus Woesearchaeota archaeon
ATATTGTTTTGAATTTTTAAAGATCCCTCCATTCTCAAAAACTTCTATGCTATATGCTGGTGCATCTGGGTCGTAATTCATCATGATAAAAAATTTCTCTTTCTTGTTGTTGTAGTTAGTAATAGGTATTATCATTTCTATCTTGTTTTCCTCTATTATTTTATAGCTGCTAATAAATTGTTTTCTTAACTCGCTAGTCATGGTAGTAATCTTCTCTTTTGTTTCTTTGTATTGGTCCAGCAGCCTTTCAATCGTCTCATCTGTTAATGTTTTCATCGTTTTAATCGCATTAACTCTTGTTGGATTCACTTTTATTTTTTTGTTTGGTGTTTTTGCATAATCAAGGATAGCAGTGTATTTATCAATCTCTTTAGCAACCACTTGTGCAGTTTTCGTTTTCATACCATCTACAACTTCATTCAGGATTTTATATTTTGTATTATTTTCTGTATGGGGAATTTGTTGATTAAAGGTTACAGTCCCATCTTGTGCAATAGAGGCAAGGGTATAGTTGACTGAGTTGGTAAAAATTCCACCTTTTTTTCTAACATCAATTACATATTGCTCATTCCCAGGCTGATGATTATTGCTTACTAGAAAGACGTGGTTTTCATTACTGAAGACATATATGTTGCTTTGAAGGTTTGCTTCCTCAATTTTTTTGTAAACCTTAATAAATTCTTTTCCAATCATTCTTGCTTTTTTGTTGAGCTCATCGTAAAGTTCTTTGTTCTTCACCAATAATAATTCCAAATTGCTATTTTCTGCCATGTTATGCACCCCCATGTTTTTTTGATTATTTTTTTTTGTTTTCTACACTCTTATTCTCATTCTTTTTGTTTATTCAATCCTACACTCTTTGTTTTTTCCGTTAGCATCTTTTTCATAATTTTAACTATTAATTAGTGGTAATAAAATAATCTTTCTTATATCTAAATTTTTCGTTCTAAATCCTTTTTTTTTATCATACTTTATCATATTTTTTAATCAAAACGCAAGAATTTAAGTGTGTTACTGATTCTTTGGTTTTGATAAAACCTAGAACCTCAGTTTTGTCGTGGCATGAAATGCTACACTATTACGCTCTGGTTGTTTTCTTGTTTGCATTCTTTTATCAATGTTTACTCTTTTCTCCAGTATTGAAGCATTTCTTCCTCTATAAAATGCAGTTTTCCAGGGATAATTAGGCAATGCGGAGCAGGGCCAAACGCTGCATCGCGAAGCGTTGCAAGTGCACCGCATTGGATTACATTGTCAGTGCCAAGCCGTGCACAGCCAACTGCAAGTGTTGTTGGCATTACTAAGCCTTCTTTTTCTTGCGCTTCGATGGCAAATAAAAGGTCTATGGCTTGGGCAATGCTCATTGCCTTGTTTTCATCTGGTTTTAAGTCAAGCAGAAACAGTGTGTGAAGTCCAAGCTGCGCATTCATCCGCAGTGTTTCATAGGCAGTTTTTGGAAAAAACCCTTTTGCAGGGAAGGCAATGCTTGCAATTTTTCCAAACCTGTATAATTCTAGTCCAGTAATTCCCACTGCTGTTAGCACAGATGCATTAAAGAGCACGGTTACCGGTATCTTGTTTTGCAATGCTCGCTGGTACAGCTCAATATGAGTGGTTGCTGCAAACACGTCACCAATAATTAACAAGGCAATCGTTTTGGTTTTTGCCTCTAAAAGCAAAAAATCGTTTGCTTCAATCTCACTGCGACCAAGTGCTCGTACTGGTTTGTTAAGATATGCAGCGATTTCTTGGGCAGTTGATCCATAAAGGCTTGTATAGGATTCAAGGTAAATTGCATCACAGGTTTGCAAAGCACTCTTTGCGCGAATGCTAATATCCTCGATATTTCCTAACCCAGCACCTATCAGATATAGTGGCATACTCAGCTAAGAAACACTACTGCTACTTTAAAGTTTTGTTTTGTACTCTTTCATGCTTTTCTTTCTTTTTTCACTTTATTTCCTTTTTTACTAACCCTAAAATACAAAAGGTATTTATAATCTAATTTCTTGGCATTTTTGTTGTTGGTATCTTTTATTCACTTTCATTTACATCTTCAAGTTGGTAATTAATAGGTTACTGGTTTTTGGTGTCCCTATGAAAAAACAATTTACTCAAGTGGTTGGTAAAACAAAAGATGCAGTTGATAAAACGAAAACAGCTGTAGGTACCACCCTTGGAAAAACCATTGGAAATACCAAAGCCGTGATGAAAAAAACAGGGCAAAAAGTTAGGGAAACCCACAGCAAACTGATGCATGCCTTTGGATTAGGTTTTTTAGTTTTGCTCTTGATTATTTTTTCTTTAGGCTTTATTTTTCTCTTTCATTTAGAGTTTCTTATTAACATCGTGGTTAGTGACTATGGTCATGTTGGGATTTTTTTTAGCTCGCTGATTACAGAATTGCTTATTCTTCCCCTTGGCCCTGATGTACCGCTTTTTTTTGGTATTGTGATTGGTCATCTTACTCCTTGGGTGGTGCTGCTTTCAGTGCTCAGCGCAAGCCTGATTGCTTTTATTATTGCTTATTATCTGGGAAAAACGCTTGGTGCTGCAGGCATTGAAAAAGTTATGGGCAAGCGCCAGTACGAAAAATTAGTTCACGCAACAACCAAAGGAAAAATTTTTTTGCTGCTTGGAGCAATTACTCCAATCCCTTATATCCCTTACCTTGCAGGAGTATGGCAACTAAGCACTAAAGATTGTTTTCTTTATGTTCTTTTCCCTCGATTTTTGCGGTTTTTTGCAGTGTATTTAGTCACGATGTATCTTGGCTATCCACTTATGCAATGGCTCTTTTTTTAGAAATTTTCCAATTTTTCCCTATACTCTTCTTTTTCTTATGTTTGCTTTTTTGAAGAAGTGTTTTTTCTATCAAACGGATGGTATTTCTTTAAAAGAGCTAGAAACAAAACATATTTAAAAAAAAGCTGTTTTCATAGTTTACTTATCTATAGCTCCTTTTGCTCTTACCCTAATAATGCCTTATTTTTGGGGGCGTAGTATAACCTGGTTAGAACCGCTGGCTCCAGTGCTTGGAGCATTGAGCCTTGTTTTAAGGCAATGACAAAACCATGCGAAGATACCAGCAGGTCTGGGTTCAAATCCCAGCGTCCCCATTCTTTTTTTTGCTTTGCTCTTCCTTTGTTCATCTGCCAACTCTTCTACGTTTTTTAGTATTTTTCTTTACAAGTTCCATCTCTGGTGAAACAAAAAACAATCCAAGAAAAAGATTGGAATGTAAAATTAAAAAATGGTAAAAAAGAAGGATGGTGGTTATAGTTGGAATTAAATAACCTCACATCTAAAAGAACTTAATTTTTTTGTTGATAAGAAGTTATCGTATCATAACTAAACTTGTAGGTTGGCTCTTTAATTTGTTTGATTTTGTCATTGATCCTTACATACGTTTCAAATAATGGATCCTGGAAATAGGTTGGACAGCAATATTGTTGGTGGACATTGGTATATTTTGTTAGTGTTGAAAAAAAGTCATTTACAGCAGTATGTAATGCATTATAATCCTTTTCATGAATGTTTGCTTTTAGAACTCGTAATGCAATTTGGATGTTTTCTTGTGCATTAGTTACTTGGCCATTTAATGGTTTTGCAAATGCTATATCCTCAAGCAATGTAGAAAGCTCATTAGTAATCCAAGAGCCATAATTCTTCCTAATATTACTATTTCCTGTGCTTACATCTTCCATTCTTGTAACCCTCCATACCGATATGTTTTCTTCTTTTTTCTTTCAAATGCAGAAAAGAATAATCTCTTTTATATTAACATTATGTTATAATAATAACAAATTTCTTACAAATTTTTCTTACAAAGTCGTTTTTTTCACGCTCTCTGTTTTCTTTAGTTTTTGTCTTTGGTTTTGGGTTTTCGCAATCTTTATATTGTTGAACCAATTTTCAAGAATCTCAATGTATCAAGCAATTATTTTTG
>JAWAQC010000106.1:0-3894 GCA_038894115.1 Candidatus Woesearchaeota archaeon
TACTGTAATTCCACCTGATGAAACAGTTAACGAAGTAACCGTCGGAGAGGTCGCAAACACCAAGTTTCCGCTCCCCGTGGTGCCAGTAACTGAAGATTGCAAATTCGCTGCTGTGATGGTGCTTACTAAATTTTTGTTTGCATCTGTTGCAACCAGACGATTAGGTGTAAGGTCATTGAAAGTGATAGTGCCACCTAGAATAAGAGTTCCTCCAACCCGTAAATTTCCGCCCATACTAAGGTTGCCGTTCGTGTACATTGTAAGCCCCGTCCCCTCAAACCCTGTACCGATAAGCACTCTACCACCAGTAGTATCAATGTTAAAGATTTGTGCATTAGTTCCTGAGAGGACCAGCAAGGTACTTTGATCTGTTTTTTTCACAATCACTTTATCAAAAAATCCATCACCGTCATCATCAAGCGCAGTTCTATTAGACCAACTCGCAGCAACTTGGGAAAGAGGAAGTGAAAGCACTTGCTGATTAATAGCTGCAGTTACGAAAGGGAAAAAAACCAAAGACAATACGAGGAGTAAAAAAATAGGCCTTACCATTATATCACCCTGCAGCAGACAGATTTCCAGGCTGTACCTGTCCATCGCAGGCTAATCATTTCATCGGTTGCAGCACAAGCAACATCAGCAACACCAGGTCCAGTTTTCGTTGTACAACCAACTGCATTATATCCTGCAGCATTAACATTAATTATTTTATTTGCATTCATATTAACATAACTATTGGTAATATCAATACTTACATTTGAAGAACCTGTGCCAACTGCAATTCGTGTGGTGTCAGCACCACCGCTTGTGTCAGTTTGCAGCAGAATAGTTCCACTGCCTGCATTTAGGGTAATGGTATCAGTTCCTGTGCCATCACCTAAATATGCACTTCCATCAACTTCAAGCACATCTTGGATATACACATCGCCAGTGCCATCCATATAGGTTTCACTGCCACCAGAACCAACATGTACAATTCCAGTGTTTTTCACATACAGATGTTGAGTATTACTCTTGCGAACCTCTAACAAATTGCCGCTACCTGATTGGTTAACAATCAACGCTGCTATTGCCTTATTAGCATTAACAATTGCGCTTCCACGAATAAGGGTCCAATCATTTGCAGGATTATTGCCTAATGTAACATTCCCGTCAATGGTTAAATCGCCAGCTGCATTCATTGCATTGGATGCATAAATTTGTGCACCGCCAACATATAATGAGCCGGTGATGTTTGCATTCCCAACAACATGCAATGCCTGGTTAGGCGATGCAGTATTAATGCCTATTCTGTTATTACTGGTATCAACATTAAGAATCGGTGTTCCCCCTGCTGCATTTAGCACCTGGAAGCTATTTGCACTATTAGTTGTTGGCTGAATAATCACTCTCCCTGTTGATGAGGGTTTAATGGTTAAATAATGATTGGTGTCAAGCGTAAAATCAACAAATTTAGTATCATCAGTATGGGTTAAGCGAAGTTGTGGGCCACTGCTTGCTAAAACATCAAGACGAGCATCGGGCCCAAGCGTGTTAATACCTACATTTCCATTGCTGTTAATCATCATCCGTGCTTGAGAGCCTGTGGCAAAGGAATCGGTGGTTGCAAAATACATCCGTGTGCCATAACTGCCTGAGCTTTGTACATAAATGCCTGCCTGGGCTGAATTAATTTCTGACCCTGAATTGCCGCTAAACGTAATTGCAGCACTCTGATCATTTGTGCCGCTTTGTTTAAGATGCACCTGGCCCTTGCCTGTGCCAAGCGTTGGATAACTAAAACTGCCACCACCTGCGATTTCTAAGCGTGTGCCTGGAGAGCTTGTCCCTATTCCAACATTGCCTTCACCTAAGACTGTAACAAAGTCAGCAGCACTATCACCAATTTGCACTACTTCATCAAAAGCACCAAGATTTGTTGAGGTTTTAAGACTGAGGGCTTCAGTGGTGGTGCCGCCTGCTCCTTTAGAGGAAGAAAGCAAAATTTGGTCTGTGGATTGCAAAGTAAGATCACCTGTTCCTGAACGAATCGTTGTGGAAGCTGCACCGGATGTGGTCCCAATCACAAGAGTATTTGCACCTGTGCCTGTTCCAATGTTGATGGTTTTTGCATCATTGCCTGTCCCAAGATTTACCTGGCCTGTTGTGCCTGAATCCAAAGTTAATGCACCGGTGCTATCGCTCTTAATTGTTAATGAGCCGCCTGTGGTAGTTGCAGTAATCGTGGTTGATCCACCGGTTAATGCGATATCACCACCGCCTACAAGCAAATCATCATCCATGCTTAATGCACCTGCAGTGGTAAAAGTTGCACCAGTGCCTGCAAACCCTGTGCCTATATGCACCTGGTTGCCTGCTGTGTCAACTGAAAATATTGTTGCGCCTGCTCCATCTTTTCGCACAACCAATGCAGTTGTAGAAGTGTCATCAACCAGTAATTGGTCTTGGATGGTGACTGGCTCGTTTGCATCTGACAAATGACCTGATGCATCAATGCTTAGCTGCTGGCCTGCAGTACTGCCTACTAAGGCTGCGCCACGCACATCAAGTTTTGCTCCTGGATCATTGGTACCTATACCAACTCTGTCAGTGCTTCCTTTAGTAAAGAGCAAACTGGCATCGTTGTCTCCCCGCAAAATAATATCCAGATTTTCACTGTCTTTGTTAAACACAAGCTGGCGAGGACTTACTGCGCCATTAAGCTCTATAAATGCAGTGTTTCCTGCTGATAGAAGCACATTATTGTCAGTAAAGCGCAAATAGGTATCAAGGTCGTCTGCGTGATACAAATATTCGCCTAAATACAGATTTCCATTAAACCAGCCATCGCGCCAGCGCCTGCTGCTGTTGCCAATATCAAAATTAAAGCTGGTAGAATAAGGAGTTAATGAGCCATTTATGCGCAAGGTCTGGACATTATAGGTTGTTAAATTTCCTTTGAGGAAAATATTTTTGTTGACAAACAAATTGCCATCAAAATACGCATCACCGCCCACAACTGAAAGCCGATAACTGCCTGGACTGACTGTGCCAATACCAACATTGCCGCCCATGATTGCCAATGCATTGTTTTGGGACAAGGTATAGCCTGTATTATCCAAAGCAATGCCTACACTATTTGTGCCTGACACTGCCATGTTTCTGCCTAGAGCCATTGCATTGGTGCCTGACGCAGTTGCACCCTGACCTAAGGCATAGGCGTGGCTGCCGGTTGCTGTGGCTGAGCCTATTGCTACTGCATTTGCGCCTGTTTGTGCTACTGCATTTTGACCAATTGCAATTGCATTGTTTGACCCTGCCACTGCATTTCTTCCAATTGCTACTGCATATTGGCCTGAAGCGGTTGAGCGCATTAATGCTACTGCACCTTCCTGCGTTGCATTGGACTTAAATCCTGCTGAAAACGCATAAGTGCCTGATGAAAGCGTTTGCCTGCCTACTGCTGTTGCACTGTTGCCTGATGCTGCTACTTGATAACCAAGCGCGGTGGATCCAGAACCTTGAGCTTGACTACCATAACCAAGCGCGGTGGAGCTCTCACCTGAGGCTGCACTATAATAACCAAGCGCGGTGGAATAATCAGCTTGGGCTTGACTACCATAACCAAGCGCGGTGGATCCATAACCTTGAGCTTGACTATTATAACCAAGCGCGGTGGATTCAGAACCAGAGGCTGTTACTCCAAAACCAAGCGCGGTGGATTTCTCACCTAAAGCTGTTACTTCAAAACCAAGCGCGGTGGATCTATCACCTGAAGCTGTTACACTCCTACCAAGCGCGGTGGAGCTCTCACCTGAGGCTGTTACACCACTACCAAGCGCGGTGGATCTATCACCTGAAGCTGTTACACTCCTACCAAGCGCGGTGGATCCAGAACCAGAGGCTGTTACACCA
>JAWAQC010000107.1:0-3870 GCA_038894115.1 Candidatus Woesearchaeota archaeon
ATGAGCTGGAAGCAGTTTATCCTGGAACAAAAAAGCGTTTACTTTCTAATCTGTTTTTTTTACTTCCTTACTTAAAAGAAACATATAAACAACTAGAAGCCTACAGTAAAGAAGAGGTATTGGATACTTCTGCAAGCATAGATAGGGCTAGAAATCAACTTCTTCAAGGAAAAAGTAAAGAAAAACCTTCTTTTAAAGGATTACTTCGCTGCAAACACTGTTTTGAGCCTTCCACGCATGAAGTATGCAGAGCCTGCAAAATGCAGCTTGAATTACAGCAGCATTCTTAATCCAACATTCCACTAGCATTCTTATTTCGTTATGTGTTTTCTTGCAGGTTTTTTAGCAGTTTCTTTATTCTCTGTTTTTTCTTCCTTATTTATTATTTTCTCTTTATTTTTCAATTCCTTATGTTCCTTCCTGCCAGGTCTCTAAATATTTTTTTTGTTCTTTGGTTAATTGGTCAATGGTAATGCCCATTGCTTGAAGCTGAAGCATTGCAATCATATCATCTATTTCTTCAGGAAGTTGGATGACCATTTGCTTGAATTTCCCTTTGTTTTTTATTGCGTATTCAGCAGCAAGTGCTTGGCCGCAAAAACTTGTTGCCATTACTTCACTAGGGTGTCCTTCTGCTGCTGCAAGGTTAATAAGCCTTCCTTGCCCAAGTACAAAAATTTTTTTGCCATGAAGCACATATTCGTCCATAAATGGCCGTATCTGTCGTTTTTTTGCTTTTTTTTCAAGCCCTTCAACATTAATTTCAGCATCAAAATGCCCAGCATTGGCAAGAATTGCTCCTGATTTCATGGTTTGCATATGGTTAAGGTCTATGACATTTTTATTGCCAGTAACTGTTATAAAGACATCACCAACCAATGCTGCTTTGGCTATAGGCATTACTTGGTAGCCATCATAAGCAGCTTGCAATGCCCTAAAACTATTCACTTCTGTAACAATGACATTAGCACCTAATCCTTTTGCCCGTAGTGCTACCCCTTTTCCACAGCTTCCATATCCACAGACAACAACGGTTTTGCCAGCAAATAAAATGTTTGTTGCCCTTAAAATTCCATCAATCGTGCTTTGTCCAGTACCATAATAATTGTCAAGCAGATGCTTTGTTTTATTGTCATTTACCGCGATAATTGGGTATTTTAGTGCCTTGTCTTTTTCCATTGCTTTTAGGCGTATAATCCCAGTTGTTGTTTCTTCAGCTCCAGCAATAATGTTTTTGATTAAGTCTTTGTGGTTTTTATGAATTTCAGAAACAAGGTCCATCCCATCATCAATAGTATAGTGTGGCTTTGTTTTAATGACATTGGTTAAATATCGGTAATAATCTTGTTTTGTCTCACCTTTATATGCCCAAATCATTACTCCTTCTTTTGCAAGGGCAGCAGCAACATCATCTTGGGTGCTTAATGGATTACACCCAGTAATTGCAACCTGAGCTCCCCCAGCTTTAAGTGTTCTAACCAGTACTGCAGTTTCCTTGGTTACGTGTAATGCCATCCCAATACGCAAGCCTTTAAATGGTAATTCTTTTTCAAAACGTTTTTTAATAGTTAATAATGCACTCATATGTGATTCTGCAAGTTCGATATTTTTTGCACCTTGCTCTGCCAAGGTAATGTCTTTGATTTCATACTGTGCAGTTTTATCCATTTCATCACCTTTTTACTTTGTTTTATCCCTTATAGGTTTTCTGACTTTAGACACTCCTTATTAATTCTTTCGCACTTGTTTAGCAATCATCTTGTAAAAGAGTCTTACTGTTCTTAAAGTAAGCATCTATTAGATAAACAAATGATAGGTAAACAAATTATGATTCATTTGTCAAGAATGAGAAAACCCTATATAAATATTACTCCTTACTTCCCACATTCCCATTCTTTATATTCCTTTTTTCTACTCCTATTTTCCCATAGAGAACCACATTATTAAATAATACTTCTTTTTTCTTCTTACAAAAGAACAAATGCCTTATTCATCATCAAGAATCATTTCAACTTGCTTGGCATTTTCTTTTATTTCTTCTACTTTTTCAAGAAGGGAGAGATCTGAAAAGCTTTCTTTTGCGCATTCAAAGCAATAAAAATCACTTGTACCTCTAATTTTATAGGATGCACTTTCATCACAAAGAATGCATTTTTTAGGCATAGCAGGCTACTACATTTCTTATCCTATATAAAGGTTTTTGTTTTTTTATAAAAAAATCTTGTTTTTTCTGCGTTTTTTTCTTTTTAATCCCTTTTTCCTCTCTTTGTTTTGTTTGCTATACTATTATATTCGCAGCGTTTTTTTGCGTGCTGTGGTATGATTATTTTCTTTATTTTTTTAGTTTCTTTGGTCATCTAGCTATAATTGCCAATAATCTTCTAAAACAATGGTGTCCAAGGATTCAAGCTCTTTTACAAGATAATGTTTTGTTCCTGTAATGCTTTGGATTTTTTTGGCAAACAGTTCTGCTTCTAGGCTTAATGAGATGCCTATGAATGTAAGGCTAATGCCTTTGGCAGTTAGTTTTTCAATTTCCAGCAGTGTTTCTTCTTCTGGAATGTTGCCGACTGTTGGTTCAAGGTCGCTAATTAACAAGAGGTGTTTTTTTGCATCATTATTTTTAAACAGCAAACTTGCAGTTTGGATTGCTTTTTTAATATCTGTTTGGTGCAAGGGTTTGGCTTTGACAATTTTACGTAATAATTCAAGAAATGGTGTTCTTGGAGGAAGACTTTCAATGACTTCATCATTGAAAAGAACTAGGCCAACTCTGTTTTTTTGTTCAAATGCATGGTAGGCTAAGGCAATGCCTGCTTTTTTCCCCATTTCTATTTTTTTTCCTTTCATGGATCCTGAGCAATCAAGTGCATAAATGATTTCTATTGTTGATTTTGCTTTTTTGATATCAACAATAAGCTCTTGTTTGGTGATTTGGTTTATATTCTTTTTAATCGCTTCTTGTACAGATTTTTTTGGATTAATCACACTAAATGGGTCTCCTTGCTTGAAATGGCGTGTGGTATCGCTGTTGCCAACTCTGCCTTGTTGTTTGCTTCTTTTTTCTCCAAGCGTATTGCCATGTGAAAGTAATTTGTCTAATTCTTCTAAATACAGATGCATTCCAACAAGTTCAATTCCTTTTTGGGTAAATGCCCCTTCATCATCTAAATAACCCATTTCTTTTGCTTTTTGAATTGTTGTTGCAATATTTTTTTGGATTTGTTTTTTGAATTCAGGGATGCGTATGTTTTTTTCAAGATATTCAGGGTCATACCCTGTAACAATACGAAGCAGTCTTTCTCCAACAAGCTTTTTTGCTAACGAAACGTTTTTGTCAATCATTTCATATAAACCGTCTGCAGAAAAACTACTAATGCCTTGGTTGATGCCTTCATTTAAAAGGGCTGCAGTTGGTTTTTCTTTATTTTCAAGAAGGCTACCACCCATCCCAAGACCATCATTTTCCTGTGAGGTATTGGCTAGGGGTTTGTTTTTTTCAACATCAGTGTCAGGGGACGTCTTCCTCTTTGCTGCTTAGGTCAGTGCGCTCAACAAGGCGTTTGAATTGCTCAGCAATAATTTGGTTTGGTTCTTTGCTATACCGCAAGCTTGGGGCAAGGCGTATCCTATGTGCTAAAACTGAAAGGTAAATTGCCTCTAAATCCTCTAGTTGTGCAGTTTTTCTTCCGTGCAATGCAGCATGTGCTTTTGTTCGTTCATAAAGCCCAATTGTTGCTCGCACAGAAGGTTTTTTTTCAAGGTCTTTGTGGTTTCGTAGCATTCTTACCAAATGCACCATAAAGCGTTTAAGGGTTTCTGGAACAACCACTTCAACAGGCAATACCTCGTTTTTTGTTTTTAGAATTG
>JAWAQC010000108.1:0-3834 GCA_038894115.1 Candidatus Woesearchaeota archaeon
CCAAACTACGATAACTCCTCAAGCTCCAATACAACTCGAATTTATTGCGGGTAGAGCTGCTGAAGTTGATGTTCTTTTTAGTTATCCAACGCTTGGTATTAATAATACTCGTCGTTTTATTTCAGGTGTGTATGTTAGAATCAGTATCAGAAAACGTGATGGTACTCCTTTTGCATTACAGCCAGGAGATCATATTGTATTACGAACTGATCCCACTGGAAGCGGATATGGTCCCTTACGAATAGAATATGATATGTTGCAGGGAGCTTTACGTAGCCTTACACCTGTATTTGTTCATGATGGGGTTAATCCTCGCAATGCAATGATTTTATATGGTAGAGCTGTGTCCCTCCAAGCTAGGGGTCCTACTAGAAATGAGCAGTTTGATATTCGTGGGATTTTTTTTGCACCTCCCGGTGGGAATTTTATTGTTGAATGTGTATTACATTAATGAGGAGGTTTTAGTATTAACGTTCCCAATGATTTATTTAATGGCTTTTTCAGAGTAATATTATTTTTATATCAAAAATCAACCTACCTAAACTAAATGATGGCTATGGAACCGGATAAATCTGCAAGAAAAGATATTGAACCGAAAATCGA
This sequence comes from Candidatus Woesearchaeota archaeon, assembly GCA_038894115.1. GTDB lineage: Archaea > Nanobdellota > Nanobdellia > Woesearchaeales > JAWAQC01 > JAWAQC01. The sequence goes on from JAWAQC010000108.1 coordinate 604, forward strand.
GATCGTACCCTCCTTTGATTTAGAACTTCGTCTTACCATAAAAACTCTTGAAAAAAAAGAGATAGGTGGTAAGACTTATCTTGTTAATGAAATTACTCTAGACAATAATCTTTTAGGAGAAAAAGATTTTGAAAACGCTGCGTTAGTTTATGGCTTTCTTTTTCCTCAAGAACTTAAAGATAAGTTTTTTGTTAGTTTTAATAGTGATTCAATAGGTAATGATTGGATAAATCAAGAATATGGTGAAGGTCTATTAGTATTTTTTTCTCCCCCTAAGGGTAAAAAAACTCTTGCATACCATTTTTTAGATGCTGCATTAATCGTTAGTTCACCGGTTAAGGGAATGTTTTTTTCTTTAATACCTAATCATAAACTTGGTGATCCTGATGACACTGATTCTAAATATCTTACTTTAGATTATAACTTTCATATAAATAGTAATCCTAATTCTACCTATACTATTCCCTATGATTTTCTTACTAGTGGTTCAGCAGAGATCATTATAAATCGTTACGGTGTTGATAAAAAAACCCATGGTGAGAAAGCTACTTCAAATGAAGAAAAAAAGGTTCAAGAAGAAGTGAAAAAAGCAGAGGAAGTCCTTGATGAAGCAACAAACCCAGAACCTGATAAAGAAGTAGAAGAAGAAGAAGAAAAACTTAAAGCTCAAGGTGAAGAGCTTAAAAAGAAAATTGAAACTATGGCTGAAGATCTTAAAAAAGATGATTCCGACAAACAACCTTATAAAGCTAAAAAAGATTTAGACAGTGATCTTGACTTACTTGAAGAGGAAATACATTCTTTTGTAAAAAAATGGAATGAACTTTTAAAGAAAGAGGGTAAATATAAAGATTATGTTGTGGGGGTTTCTTCTAAGCTAAAAGAGATTTACGTCAATGCAAACCCAAAGGCGAGCTATAGTTATTCTGCTTCATACACTCAACTAGACAATAATACCTCTACGTTATTAAACCATCTTTTGAGCACGTATGGATCCATCATCAAAGACATTCAAAACCTTAATGGTGATAAAGCTAAAAGTTTGGAGGAGCTCTTTAACAAAATTAAACTTCTCCATGAAACCAAAGGTAAAGATAGCAAAGCGTTGACGCTTGAACAAAAAATAAGGAGTCTGCTTGAATTATTACGGGACATCCTTGTAATCCTTGATGATATTATTTTAATTCTTACTAGCCTGGAGCAAAAGGAAGAAGTTGCAACTGCTGATAAAGAAAAGCTTTCTAAAGAAATCATTGTTGGAGGAGATAAACCAAAACATCCTGGTGGAACTGGAGTAAAAGTCTCTCCTGAAAAAATTCCTATTGTCCAACAAAATGTTCGAGGTGATACACCTCGTAAACCTAACTGGAGATAAAACACCTACTATTACTCTTTTTTAATACTTATGCCTTACTTTCTTAGCTTAGGAACTCATTACATCCTCAACATATTTTTTATTAATAGAATTTTTATGCGTGTAGTTTTCTATACTTCTTACACTTCTCCCTTCAACAGTTTAATCAGATGAAAAGCGTTGCCTTCCTTCTTATTACTCATGTTTTCTTACCTGTCCCATTTAATATTGTCAGGATCGGCAAGGCCTTTTCCTTCTTGGATGCATTCGTCAGCAAGGTCTTTGTCCTGCTCAAAAAGCTCGCATGCGCAAGAAACCCCATAAATTTGCGAGTACATTGCTCCAAAAACACCTTTGCACGCATTGCCTATCAATGCCATGCAATGGCTCTGGCAGCGTTTTTCGCAAAGGGCTTGGTCGTCACGCACAAGGTTTTCAACACTATCAGGGGAAATCCCAGCATCAACATATAATACTGGGGTGCATCCAATCCCAGCTTTTGCCTTGGTAAAGGAATGGGTTGCAACATAGATTGTTGGAATCAGCAGCACGACCAGCACGATAAAAATGATTTCTGATTTTTTGTCAATTCCCATGCACTGGTTTTTAGGTTATAGGAGTATTTAAATTTTCCTTTAAGGCAATTTTCCCATACCGCCTCATGTTTTACCTTTGATTTTCGCAGGATTTTTATACTTGGATGAATTTTTGCATCGCTATGCAACGCAACAAGAAATCACAATCACAACTACCATCCAATTCCAAGCCAAAAAAACCCTCCCTGTTTCCTTTCCAAGCATCACAATCCCCGTCGGCATTGCCTTCACAGCAAACTTCTTTGGCTACTGAAGCTTTAAATCCTGCAAGCAAAAACAAGCTAGACCATTACCCCCTTCTTTTATTTTTTGCAGCCTGCGTTTTTTTTTTCCTAGGCACTTTTTTGTATTTTACAAGCGCTGATATGCATGCTAAAACTGTTCTTTTAGCTACGCATGGTGAAATTCCATCGAATGCAACTACAGGTAATCAAACAGCTGGCAATCAAAGTGTTGTCTTTGAACCACGACTGGGCTCGATTGCCACGCTTGATGTTCAAATTACCCCCGGCAAGGGAAGTGTCTATGTAGATACGTATCCCCATGCAAGGGGAGATACGATTATTTCTGCACGGCTTGGCAAAGCCTATGCTTGCCAACTCCTTGAAAAGGATTGCTCAGCCTATGATTTTTTTTATACGATTAAAAGTGATGCGCCTATCATTGGTGGACCAAGCGCAGGCGCTGCTATGGCAATAGCTACCATTGCAGCATTTGAATCAATTTCATTGGATCGTGTTGCAATAACAGGGACTATCACTTCTGGTGGTATGATTGGTCCTGTAGGGGGGTTAAAGCAAAAGATTGATGCTGCAGCAAAAGAAAATCTTAAGCTCGTTATTATTCCTGCATATGACTCCACAATACGAATTGGCAATGCCAGTATCGATCCACGATTGTATGGGGCAAAGCAAGGGATTTCAGTTGCCTCGTTTGCCTCAATTCCTGAAGCAATTGAATTTTTAACAGGAAAGCGCTATGGATTTTTAGCCCGCGACAATGAATACAGTGCTGCTGCATTGCAAACAAAGGCGATTTATGAAGAGCGGATGCGTGCAATTGCAAGCAACCTCTGCACTGAATCGTATGTAATGCTTGAGCAACAGCTCGCTTCATCGTTGCAACAATCCTTACCTGAGGGAGTAGATCCAAGCCTTGGTGCAATTCAAGCAATGCGGCGCATTGCATTGGAGTATCGCAATATTAGCCTTGCAAGCGACTATGAAAAAGTTTTTTTCCTTGAGCATCTTGCTACTGCACTTAACCCGACACTTACCTCTT
>JAWAQC010000109.1:0-3833 GCA_038894115.1 Candidatus Woesearchaeota archaeon
ACTTAAAAGGGCGATTAATCCTAATTCTGCAATAATGGTTTTTGGCTTCATTGAGTAACCTTTTTTCTTCGTTACTCAACCCCCGGTATGCCAATGCCATTACAAGCGCTTTCTTGCTGTTTTATTTACATTAATTATTTTGGAATTTTATTTTATTTTTTACTTTTTTTTAGTTTTTTATTCTACTAATTTATATGGATTAAAGGTTATTAAAGAAGAAAATTTTAATTATTTATAAATCTTATGGATTTTCTTATTTTTGTAGTTACTCTATGGTGGTTTCTTTTTGTACTTCATTTGTTTTTATTATTTTTTTAGAACCTTTTTTAGGAAATTCTTTGAATTTTCCTCTTCTTTTTCTTTTGGAAAAAGTATCTTTCTTTGGTTAGAAGGAGTATAAAACTCTTATTCTTGCAATTATTTTTGGATTATGGTTTCTGTATAGTTGCACTTTGGGTAGGTGCTACATGCAAGAAAACTTCCATAAATGCCTTTTTTAACAATGAGTGTTCCTTTGGTGCATCTAGGGCAGGTTTTCCCTTCATTTTTTGCTTTGCTTTCAAGCTGTTTTTTTGGGCAATGATGGTTGATGCATACTTCTTGTGGACTACTCCCATAGCTGATATGTACAAGGGGATAGTTGCATTCACTACAGGTTTTTCCTGCAGGCTTTATTGTTCCTTTGTTTGGAAGGCTGATGGTTGTTTTGCATGCCTCATTTGCACAAGCAGCGTATAGCCCGTATTTTCCTTTCCGTATAATGATATCTGCTTGCTTACAAACAGGGCATATACCTAAGGTGTTGCTAATGGTTGTTGCAAGCCTGCTTGATGCAAGTAAATCTTTGCCAATGGTAGCTTCTTGTTTTTTGAATTCTGACAACAGGTTAACCAGTAATTGTTTTGCTTCGGACAATACTTCTTGTTTTTGCTTTTTTTTCTCTGCAACTTTTTCCATCTCTTCTTCAAAATGTCTGGTCAATTGTTCATCAATAATACTAGGGGAGTATTTTTCAAGGGTCTCGATGGTTTTGATTCCAAACACTGTTGCTTTAATTTGCTTACCCTCAATGTATCCTCGATCATAAAGCGTGTCAATAATCTGTGCTCGTGTTGCTTTTGTTCCTAAATTACGCTTTTCAAGCTCTTTAATCAATGATGCTTGGCTATAGCGCACGGGTGGTTGGGTTTGCTTTTCGTGTGCTGTAATTTTTTTGACGTGTACAGGATCGTGCTCTTTGCATGAGGGCATTTCTTGTTCCTCAAGCTTGATGTATGGCGCGTAGAATTGGTGCCAGCCAGGACTGATGGTTCTGGTACCTTTAGCAATAAACTGCTCGTTGTTTACGTCAATCGTAATCTCTATGGTTTCTCGTTTAGCAGGTTCACCCATCGTAGCAAAGAACCGTTTTACAATCAGATCATAAATTTTTGTTTGATTTTTTTCAAGCTTGCTTGGCATGATTCCAGTTGGGTATATTGCAGGGTGTGCAGGATCAGTTTTTGATCCATTGTTTGGTTGTAATGCTGTTTTAAGTACTTCTTTTGCAAGGTGTTCATATGCTGGGTTTTTTTTTATTTGCTCTACGATTGCTTTAATACCAATGGTTTTTGGAAGTTGTTGTGACGATGTTCTCGGATAGGAGATATATCCACTGGTGTAGAGTTCTTGTGCATATTCCAATGTTTTTTTTGGTGAGATTCCAAATACTTTGTACGCTTCGATTTGCAATGAGGTCAAATCAAAGGGATGTGGTGGAAGTTGCTTAAAACTGCGTACTGCAATTGCAGCGACACTGCCATTCTTGTTTTTTGTTTTTTCTACGATAGCTTCTGCTTGCTCTTTGGTTTCTATTTTTCCTTTTTGATGCCATGCTTGGATTTCTTTTTTGTTTAGGATGCCTTTGAGTTCAATTTCCCAGTAGGGAGTAGGAACAAACGCTTGGATTGCCTTTTCTCGGTCAACAACAATTTTAAGTGCTGGTCCTTGAACTCTTCCGATGGAGAGAATTTTGTATTCTCCAGCGTGTTTAATTGCACTAGTTAGTGCACGAGAAAGATTAATTCCATAAAGCCAATCCAATTCATGACGTGTAAGGCCAGCTAATGCTTGTCCCCAGTTGAGCGTGGGCTCTTTTTGCTCATAACTTTTTTGCAAGTCAGGGGCAGTTAATGTAGAAAATTTCATACGCTGCGCATCGTCTCGTTTGCACAGGTATCGGAGCACATTTACTCCGATGACTTCTCCTTCAACATCATAATCGGTAGCGATGGTTATCTCATCAGCGCGTTTTGCTAAATATTCAAGTGCCTTTGCGTATTTTGCAGTAAATGCTGCGCTTTTGTTGACTTTGCTTGATTCTTTCCATTCCACTTCAAACGTGGGATAGGTGTATTGCTTTTTTTTTTCAGCAAGGCTAAAAATGTGTCCTACTGCTGAGCCAACCACTACCGGTTTTCCATTCACTGTGAGTTCATAATAGGGAACACCATCAAGCTGTTTTTTCTTCGCTTTTCCTTGCGATAATGCTGCAGCAATTTTTGCAGCAGCAGCAGGTTTTTCAGTTATAATCAGCTCGTAGGTCTCCTTTTTTTGCTTTTCTTGGTTAGGGCTGCTTACCACTTGTTGGGATTGTTGTTGTGATTGTTTTTTTTCCTCTGCTTGCTGCGCAGCCTTTTTCCCTTTATCTGTTTTATTCCCTTTTGTTTCTCGTTTTTTTTTTGGTTTGCTTTGCAGATTCTTTTGCTTGCTTTTTCGTTGTTTCAGAGGATTGTGATGGTTTGGTTTTCATTTTTTCATTTTTCTTTTTTATTGTCAGATTTTGTGTTTTGTTTGCTGTAGTTCCTTTGCTTGATACTTTTCTTGTACTTTCCTTCTTGTTCATCCTTTTTTGTCTTTTTTCCACAGTTCTTTCTTTCTGCTGTTTGTTTTGTTCTTTCTTTTAGAAGCAGCTTATCTTTTATAAAGCTTATGCTACTCCTACTCTTCGTATTTCTTCCTTTTTTTTCTTCCATCCTCATGCATGCATCTGCAATTTTCTAAAGCGCTTTGTCTAACTAAGCAGGCACTTTCTTAGAGGGTATTAAGTTTTCTTAGAATCTGCTGGATGTAGACCTGATTGTTTTTCCCATCACAATTAGGGTCATAGAATGCATTTGGATTGTCTGGTTCTTGCCTGTTTGATGGTTTGTATGGTGCTGTTACAGAATTCATCAATGCATCTTTATTTAGGGGATATAATTCTTCTAATCTGTTTGCAAGTGGGCTACAATAAGCTTGGGGTAAATGTTGTGTTTGCTCAAGAAGGTTTGCGGCTTCTTTTTGCACGTATTGCATGAACTGGTCAAATGTTTTTTCCAGGAAAGGATGTTTTTCCCAAGGCTGTAGTTCTTTTTGTTTTATTCTTTTATCTTTTTCACTACGCCAATATTGTTTTTCTCTTCCTATAACGTAATATAGTGCAAGTTCCTCATTAGGATTTAAGAGAATTCTCATATCCTTTGGAATTGTGATATTGTGCATTCCATAAAAAATGTGTTCAAGTGTCGTATACTCTAATTGTGCAAGCATTCCCTCTTGAATATTTCTTCTAGCATTTTTTGCTCGTCTTTGGTTGCTTTTATATTCTTCCCAAACTGCACCTTCTTGGTATAGTTCTTTATCAGCATCGGGCTTTATCCCATGATAGTTGCAATAATTAAAATAGTATTTTTTATCTCGGATAGCAATTATTTCCTCTATTTTTTTTGCATGGTCTGTAATTTCTTTGGCCATGATGCATCATTTACTTTTGTTCTTTTGATAACCTTTCGGAAATATGAATCATTAAAATC
>JAWAQC010000110.1:0-3821 GCA_038894115.1 Candidatus Woesearchaeota archaeon
CCTGAACCAGTGCCAGCCTCAACAACAGTACTTTCTTTTCCAACCCCTGTGTAGGCTAAAATCATTCCTAAATCCTTAAGAGGAATCGTTTGTGCTTTCCGCTTGATTTTAGAGTACAGATCTAAAAAAGTAGGCTCAAGAAGAACAAACGAAACACCAGTGTTAGTAAAGACGATGCTTCCAGGAGGCTTTTGCAAATCACGAGCTAGAATAAACCCATCACTACAATGATAATCATGCGAACAATCAGCAACAACATATCGTTTTCCAGTTTTTGAGATAAGGATACGCTTCATACTTACTCAAAAAAAGGAAAAATAGTTAGTCTTTTTAATAGTTTCGAGTAAAAGGAAAAAACAGGAAACAAAAACAAAGATCCTAACCGCACGTCTTACTGCGCTTTCTCAAATGGCTCTTTGAGCAGTTGCTCATTAAAACGTAGTGGTACTTCTCCTGTTTTTGTATACCAATACAAAGCCGTATTATAAATATGGCTGAGAATAGAAAAGAAAACGATTAACCACAAATTAAAAAGCAAGACTGCGATCATGCTGCTTTTTACAAGAAAATCATAGGTTAAGGGGTGAGAATCTGAAAGAAAAAGAGTAAACCCAAGAACAAGAAGAACCAAGAGTAAAAGACTTGCAAAAGCAAAAAGACCAATAAGAGGAGAAAATCCATAGCGCTTGATAAGGCGTTGTCCCCAATTTTTTTTCAAGGTGAAATAAGAATGTTTAATTGCTGGTATTGGTTCTGTGTTGTCAATAACCATGATTGCGGGAACTAACATCGCAAGTACCCCCCAAGCTTCAGACAAAAGAAAGCTAAGAAGTGAAAGTGGAGTTTTTAGTGAATCTGAGCCAAAACGAGCAGAGGAGAGTTTTTTTCGTAAAAGCGTAGCAAGTAACTCGATAAACCAACGCACAAATGCAGTAAAAAACGACCAAACAACAATTGAATAAAAACGACTAAGAACATATCGAAGAGTGGAAAACACAGTTGCATTATTCCCTTTAAATCGCTCTTTTGACGTGTACACCACACCAAAAATAAAGAGATTGGTTATGAGAGAAAAAAGAAAAAAAAATGGAAGGAAAAAAAGAAAGATAAGAACAATATTTGGCTCAGAGACAAGACGTGTAGGAGATAAAAAAACAAAATAAAAGGAAAAAACAACAGCAAAAAGCAAAAGAAAATGAAAAAACCCTGCTGCAAGCGCATAAAAAAAAAGTTCTTTATCAGCCCGCAACACTGTCAACGATGCTTTGGTAAGAGAATAACTTTTTTGTAATGAGGAAAAAACCGATGTCATAACAAGAAACCCCTACGTTTGATTATTCAAAAGGTTAATGCTGAAAATGAGCTTCCTTGATACTGATAATTTTTTCAACATTTACATGCATATAGCCTTCACGGGTTTTAAGACTCAGTACATGATTTGAACAGGAGCTGACTTCACCAGTAAATACCATATCATCCCCACAATTCACAGTAATTACTTTTCCTAAAAATTGCTGGGTAATAAACGCTTCTAATCCCGATTCCATGATAAACACCATAATAAGGAAAAAACACCAAGCAACCAGGAATGCTACCTAAAGCTTAGAGTTTAGTGTTGGTGTGGTTTTTTTCTTGTGACTTTTTTTTCTTGTGATAGTCAATATCTGAAGGAGGAGTAATGGAAACCACTGAAGCAATAAACATAAACAAAAATGCCAACATAAACGCTGTTCCCCAAGCATATCCTTGGTCAGGACCTAAAAAGGAAAACCAAACATTAAACCTTCCTGAAAGAGTAAAAAAAACACTAACGACAAAACCAATAATGCTGACAATCATAAAGGTTCCTGAAAGTGGAGGATGCTCATCAAATCCTCGATGGTGTAAATGTTCATCATAAGTGGAGTGGATATGCTTTTTCATCAAATCACCTCGTATACAATAATCGCAAACAATCGCACAACACTCAAAGGAAAAATACTGCAATGGAAAACAAAAGATTATGATGTTTTGACAGTAGTAGTTGTTGTGCTTGAATCAAAAAAGGTGCAACAAACACCACTTTCTCCCTTGCTTTTTTTGCAATCGCTATCATATAATGGATTTGCCTTACCACCAATGCGCTCACATTCATCACGAGTTTTGCATTCACCACCAAAACATTTATCAATAGTCGTATTAACAGTACTAAACTTATTACTAAAGATGACAACAAGAATCACTAATACCACTAATCCTAAAATTGCAATGATAATCATATTCAAGCTCAGATCTGCCTTTTTTTTTCTTGGAGACAAGAACAAAAATTTTGGAAAAAACAATAAGGAAAAACGTCTTACCCTGCTATCTTGTAAAAAAGCATGAGGAAATGGATTTCTTAAAAAAGGGTGCTGGAACAACTTTTCAAGCAAATGAATAAAAAATAAAACCATTTGAAACACCTACGTTTTCCATAATGTTTTGTAAACACGACTTGTTTGATATTCCCTTCTGGGCAATTAGCGGGTAAATAATCACACAAACGGAATCAAACAAAAATTAATGAAAACAACCCAAACCCAACCAAATCAGTAAAATAAAACAAACAAAAATAGAGTCAAACAAAAACACGATGAGATTAAGGAACAACACAGCAATGATAGTGGATATTATGAATGACAAACATTTTTAAATTTTCTGTTTTTCTGCAATCAAACCCATCACCGATTCGAGAAGCAACTCTTCCTTTTCCTTCAAAAGAGCAAACTAACTCCGCATTCAAATGGGAGGGGTCATGCGTTGCAAGAACCTGCTGGACTTCTTGGGGAAACTGGGAAACACTTGAAACAAAAGAAGAATCAGTAGCATCAAAAGGCAGCGTTTGATCAGAGGAACCAAGAGCAGAAGGATGCGCTAGGATCCCTGATGAAGGAGAAGAATAAAAAAACGTGCTTAATCCATACAATCCGTAGGATAAAAGACCTAAAACAAGGATCCCCACAACGGCTATCAAAAAATAGAGAACAAAAGGAGAAATTTCATAAATTTTTCCTCTGAATTCTATCAGCATGGTAGATTGCCTGACCCTTCAAGTGGTTAGCTAATTGCCTCCAGTACGAGTTACAGGAACACAACATTTAGCTACCGGAGAAACATCTTTATAGGTTCCAATACTGTCTGCGGTATTTGGTGGGCAGGATTCAGCCATTGAAACAACCATTCCACCTAAATCACTGCATCTAGGTTCCTCAACATTTTTAACAAGCCCAAGCCATGAACCGATTTTTGTCCCAAAAACTGCAACAAGAATTGTTAAGACAATTAACCCAATAATAGCCACGATAAGCACATTAATCGACAAATCACCTTTTGAAAAAAACGTTTTTTTCACTTTCATACCAATCACCTACAATTATTTTTTTAAGATACATTTTTAAGTAGCGTGGATACATTTCAAATTGCAATGCGAAAAAGCAAGGCTAACCTGTTAAAGGGTTGAGAGGGTATATGTTTTTAGTACTAAAAAAGAGGTTTTTTCTTAAAAATGAATCTTATAGGTTTATCCACACCATCATTCATACAAGATAACTACCATTTTTTTGCTTGACAAGTATTTAAATCTTTCGTATAAAAAATAAGGGAAAAAAGAGTATAAATTAGAATGAAAGGGGAAGGTAGGACAAAACAAGAAGAACGCAGAAATAACTTAATGATGCCGCTTCGTTGTTGCATCAGAAGAGGTGGAAGGCAAAGAAGAACGTTCAGAAGGAGGTGAAGTGAAAAAAGTGGCAGTGTTGGAAAGATTTTTTACAAATTTTTGCTTAACTTTTTGTGATAAAAGT
>JAWAQC010000111.1:0-3811 GCA_038894115.1 Candidatus Woesearchaeota archaeon
AAGAAACTGAAAAAGGAATATTAGTTAAGGAAACTTTTCGTTTGGATACTCAAACCCTACGAAAATATACTGGGTATAGCCTTCCTACAATCCAACACACAATAACCACTCTCCAACAAAAAAACATACTGATTCTCAAACAAAAAAATGAACAAAAGAACAGTGAATACTATTGCCTAGATCCTCTCTTTTATTACAAACAAAAAAAATACAACCTTTTACAGCTTGATGAGACATTACTAGCACCCCTCCAAGAACAAAATCTACACTAAAACACCTTCCCAAACCCTTCCCAAAAGGAGTTAGGGGATGATAACCAAACCAGAAAAGAAAAACCTGTAGGAAAATGAAAATTACAATCCTTTAATCGTGCAAAAACGATGAAGAAAAAACAAATACTCCAAAACGACCAACATGATCCATCTGAAGAAATAACCTATGAGGATGCAATATCCTTACTTTCTTACCTACCTATTGCATCTGACCTAGAAACAAACCCCTTGCAGTGCATTCTTGTGCTTGACGAGCAGAATCGTAGCAAGCTAAAAACCTGTCTTTGGTTTAGTTCTCCAGAGCAAACAAACACAAAAACGAAAAACGGCCATGAGAGTATACAAAAAACATGGGGTTTAGCAGCAATTCTTCTCACAAATCCTAAGTTAGGGGTAATCAGGGATGGAAAAGAATGGTATTTATTTTCCTGCGGTATTGCTGTGGAGCGCATTCTCATGCAATGCAAAAACAATGGGTATGAACCAACCCTTTATTATGCGTGTAATGAAGAAAAACTACGGCAGGAGTTTAAAATCCCTATGTTTATGCAAATTATAGGAGTACTTGCAATAGGAGTGCCCAACGCTGCAACAACCCAAAAGAGCCAAAATCAACAAAACCAAAAAGAGCAACCTCCAGCAAACAAAACAACACAACAAAAAACAAGACGTGTTAAGCCAACAATCCAACAAACCAAAAAAAATAACAAGCTAGGCAACACAACAATCGTTGAGGGGTGGATCCACCTAGAGCAATGGCGTGTCCAACGAAAATAAAAAAAGCAAAAAAGGAAGAAAACCATATAAAGACAACAAAGAAAAAAGATGAAGATGGGAATCATCAACCGCCTTGAACAGCACATTATTGAAAAAATAGCTGCTGGAGAAGTAGTCCAAAATCCAGCAAGCGTAGTCAAAGAGCTTGTGGAAAACAGCCTTGATGCACATGCTACAGCAATTACCATATCCCTTAAGCAAGCTGGAAAAGAAAGCATACGAGTCGATGATAATGGAATTGGGATGAGCCCAGAGGATGCACTCCTAGCAGTAGAGCGCCACGCAACCTCAAAAATAAAAACTGCAGACGATTTAACCAAAATCAAAACCTTAGGTTTTAGGGGGGAAGCATTAGCAAGTATTGCAGCAGTAAGCAAACTTACCTTGCGAACCTGTCAACAACAGAGCACCAACGCAATTGCCCTGTCTTTTGAAGCTGGAAACCTACGTAAACAAGAGCCAGCTGCAGCAAATCCAGGAACAAGCATTGAAGTAAAGCATCTTTTTTTTAACACACCTGCAAGAAAAAAATACCTCAAATCCGACACGAAAGAAACAGCACTGGTTTTTGAGGTTGTAAGCAAATATGCATTAGCCTACCCCTCAGTTAGTTTTAAACTCATCCATAATCAAAAAACACTTCTTTCTGTTCCAAAAGCAAAAAACCTTAAAGAACGGATAGAAAGTATTTATGGTTCAGCAATTGCAAAAGAGCTGCTTGAAGTTACCCATGCACAAGAATACCGAATCTACGGATTTATTAGCAAACCCAATGCGTGCCGACCAGACAAAACCTATCAAACCTTATTGATTAACAAGCGCTGGGTTAAAAATCAGCTGCTAAGCAAAGCTGTTGAAGAAGCCTACCAATCATTACTGTTTCATGGCAAACACCCCCTATTTGTGCTCAACATTGAATTGCTCCCCACAGAAATTGATGTAAATGTCCATCCACAAAAAACAACAATAAAAATAGCCGAAGAATCCAAAGTATACAAAGCACTGCTTCTTGCTGTGCGCCAGACTCTCAAAGAAAACAATTTATTGCCAACCATTACCTGTGCCCAGCTCCAACAATCTCTTACAAGAATAACAGAAGATGCAACAGCACCAAAACAAGAAATATCACCAAACGAGAAAAAAACTGAGCTTGGCAAACCATCAAAAACGATGGCAACCAAGAACCGGTATGGTCCTAGCTCTCAAACCCAACGCATGCTTGACCAAGACCCTTTTGTGCTCAGCAACCAAGAAGGAAAAAATATCGAAGCCAGTACAATGATGTTTGGGACCCGTGAAAAAAAACCAATCCAGCTGCTAGGACAAGTCCATAAAACCTATATTCTTGCAGAAACTGCTGAAGGGATTCTTCTTCTTGACCAGCATGCTGCCCACGAACGAATTCTCTTTGAAAAATTAAAGCACGAACTTGAAAAAAAAAAGCCAACACTGCAAACATTAGTAGAGCCCCTACTTATTGAAATGACAACCCAAGAATGGCTCTTGTTTAAACAGCAAGAAGAAACAATCAGAGCATTGGGTTTTCAGTATGAGCAGTTTGGAAAACAAAGCATTATTCTTAGGCAAATACCCCTTTTGTTAGGAAAACTCTCGGTTGAGGATTATAAAGCGCTTTTGGGCTCATTAACCCTGCAAAAAAATATTGAGCAACATAAGGAAAGAGCATTGGCAACAATGGCATGCAGAGCAGCAATCAAGGCAGGAGAGAGCTTAACCCTTCAACAGCAAAAACTGCTGTTAGAAGCTATGAAACTACCAGCATTTCCCTATTCTTGTCCCCATGGTAGACCAACAACATTATTTCTTAGTTTTAATGAAATCGAAAAACTGTTCAAAAGAAAAGAGTAAAGAGCAACAACAAAACAAAAGCACAAGCAAGACAATTGCTTAGCAAAAAAACCAAATCCAAAACCCTGCAAAAATGATGGAATTAAAAAAGCTAAGCCTGGCTTCTTTAGCAATCAAGTTAGAAGCACTTCAAGGCTTTGAAAAGCCAAACCCAAAAACAGAACAGTATCGTACAGAGAGCACGATTGCTGCTACAATGTTATGGCATGCATATCTTAACAATAATCTTGCTAACCAAAAAGTGGTTGATTTTGGATGTGGAACAGGAATCCTAGGTATTGGCGCATTACTGCTAGGAGCAAAACAATGCCTGTTTGTTGATTACGATGCATCTGCATTAGCAATACTTAAAAAAAATCTGGAAACAACAAAATGCACAAGAAAAGCAAAAATCATTCAATATGAAATTAAACAATACCCAGAAGAAAATAAAGAATTAGAGCAACTGCTTGTTGCCTACAAACCCTATCTTTTAGTGCAAAATCCACCATTTGGAACAAAAAAAAAGCATGCCGACCTCTCTTTTCTCTTGCTAGGATTTTTACATACAAAAGTCATTTATTCTATCCATAAAACATCTACCCTTCATTTTCTTGAAAAAAAAGCAAAAGAACAGGGCTGGCACATCCAAGAAATAGTACATCATAACTATCCCTTAAAACCTACGATGCAGTATCATAAAAAAAACAAAAAAATAATTAAAACAAGCATGATTGTATTCAAAAAATTACCTTGAAATATTACCCTATAATAAAACATGCCCTGAACAATCAAAAGAAGAATAAAAGAACAGTACAGGGAAAAAACAAGAACAAACAAAATAAAGAACAGAAAAGAGAAAAAAACAAACAAAAAATGAATAAGAGTAAGAACCTAACCAAAAGACAGTAAAA
>JAWAQC010000112.1:0-3794 GCA_038894115.1 Candidatus Woesearchaeota archaeon
GCATTGCACAAAGATATTCTTCAGCTTGTTTGCTTGAAAGTGGTGCATAAACTAAATCTTTTTCAGGAAGCTTTTTTTGAAGCTGGGGAAATACATCCTCCATCTTTTTAAGGTAGTCAGAGCAAACTTGATGGCCTAGTCCTCGAGAACCGCAATGAATCATCACCACCACTTGGCCTTTACCAGTAATGCGCATCCTTGCAGCAGTAGTAGGATCATACACTGCATCGACATATTGGATTTCCAAAAAATGGTTGCCTGCACCTAAGGTTCCCAATTGTGCTATACCCCGCGCTTTTGCTTTTTGGCTAACTGCTTTTGGATCAGCGGCGCGCAGCATTCCCCCTTCTTCAGCAAGCACTGCGTCTTCTTTGGTGCCATAGCCCTGCTCAACTGCCCAATGCGCACCATACTGCAAAACAGCATCAAGGGCATCTTTGGAAAGCTTGATGGTTGACTCTTTGCCAACCCCAGAAGGAATGCGAACAAAAAGCTCGTCAAGCAATTGATGAATATTTGCAAGAACCTGCTCTTTGGTTAGGGTTGTTGCAAGGAGCCGAACACCACAATTAATGTCAAACCCAATCCCTCCAGGCGTAACAATGCCGTTGTGTGCATCAAATGCTGCTACCCCACCAATAGGAAAACCATAGCCTTGGTGGGCATCCGGCATCATGCATACATTGCCGACAAGACCAGGCAGGCAAGCAACATTAATGCCTTGCTGTAGCGATCCATCCTCCTGCAGTTTTGCAAGCATTGCTTCGTCTGCATAGATATGGACATTCGTTTGCATTGCCTCCTGCTTAGGGATTTCATAAAGCCAAGCCTCTTTTTTTCTTGGCTGGTACTTGGAAACGCTTTGTTGGGGGGAAGTTTTGCTTACCATAGGATTCATCGTTCCATATGATTTGAATAAGGGGTTTGTAGTAAACTAAGAGGTTTTTAGTAAACCTTACAAGGCCATAATCATAAACGTTTCATAAAATTTCATAAACAAAGACTAGCAGAATCTGCAATTATGCCTTCAGTATACAGGTGTTTTGGTTTCTTTTTAAACCTTATGCCTTTGATAAGCAAGAGGAAAGCATTGACCTCATACGTTTAATTCTTATTAAACAACCAAGAACACAACCAAGAATCTGTAAACAAGAAAGAAAACATCAAAAAAAAGAAACAGCATAAAAAACACAACAAAACAAGCAAGATACCCACTAAAGTACATAATAAAATAAAAATAGAAAAGAAAAAAAATAAGAAAAAATAAGAAAAGAAGAAGAAAAGAAGAAAAAATAACAGCAAAATAAAAAAACACGCGAGGCATCATTTTTTTGAATTGCTATAAAAAAAGATGCAATGCATCCTGTAGGAGTATCTGTCCTGTATGAGTATCGGTAATGGGTCTCTGCACGCTCTATGTCATAACTGCCCTACTGAATTTACTTTTAGCGTTCATTATATAACCTCACAACAAAAACTTTATATAGATGCAGAGGAGTACCTTTAACATATGAAACAACACAGAAGCGTACTAAGCAAGAACTATCTTGTCACTACGAATCATTCTCCTTGTGTTCTTGCTAGTGGCCAATCTCATCATCATTGATGAAGAACAAGTGTGTTGTGCAGGAGTTCTAAGAAACGTATTGCCGACGGCTTGTTTCTACAGCAATGCACAGGCATAGATACGTTCTTACTTAACCCTACAAAAACAAGCGGCTGACATCCCTAACTGTCGGAGGTAAACAAAATGCAACCAAAACTGAATGCACAAAGAGATAGTGACACATTGGAGGCAATGGTGCTCCCCAGCGCTGATTGTCTTCATACCGCCACAACAAAATGATACGCTGGATTCTGATATCACTCCTACAACTCTATTTTTTGGTGTAGGATACAATCCAACACTTTCACTACTCGGAGAGCGACTTGACCTTCTCAATTTTTTCTTCTGGATGAAACAGGTACAAGACCAAAGATTTGTGGAATGGTATATTTATGATGCAAGCAGTTATGCGATCGTCAACAGAACTCCTGAACAAAAAATCAAGCAGCTTGGAGAAAAACCAACTGCAGAACAAGTGCTCGAGGTTCTTATCAATGAGCAAGATTCACCAAAACGACAAGAAATGATGGATGCTTGCCAGCTTCGGTCGCAGTACCTGCGCAAGGCAATACAATACTTTTCTCTTCGCGCCCAATATGTTGATGCACGAGAGGTTTTTCGCAATGACCAAGCATACCAACAAGCGCTTGAGGAAGCATTGGATTTTGTGGAACAACTCGAAAGAAAGAATCCCATGCTAGTTGAAAGGATCTTGCCTAAAAAGGTGACAGCTGCAAACCGATTATATCTTCCCTTGGAAATTGCAGAGGCAAGATATCTTCAGGAGCGGTATGGGGTGAAAGGAAAATTTGGTCCTGAGAGTGAAATTTTTTTTGATACTGCGATAAGGGCATTGTTTAATGAGAAAAAAATACAATATCAATGCATCCGCTGCTCCTGCGGACCGCGAAAACCAGGCTATTTAGCAGATACCAATGTCATTTGGACCAGTTCGCAAGAACGTGCAATTCGTGACCTGTTACAAAATGATGTGACATACCATTCATTTGTAGAGTTGTATCTTGCACCAGTGCGAAAACAAGAAGAAGCAGTTGAGGATGCTGCAATAAGGGCAGCAAAAGCCTTACGCTTAGATGAGGTGAGATAACAATGGGCAAGAAAACAATCCCTTCTTTTAAAACGATAGGTATTCTAGGAGGAATGGGCCCAGAAGCCACAGCTGAGTTCTACCGTCGGCTTATCCGACAGTTTCAGCAGCAGTATGGGGCACAATATGATGCTGATTACCCAGAAATGATCATCCTTAATGTGCCACTTCCTGATGTGGTTGGACAGGCAACTGCACAAGAACAAGTAAAAACAATCCTCTGCGAGGGGGTTAAAAAACTTGAACATGTAGGTGCTGAGCTTATTGCAGTTCCTTGCAATACTGTTGCATATTATTTCAAGGAGATGCAGCAGACAACATCAGTGCCAATCCTCAACCTTGTCCAGGAAACTGCTGCAAAAGTACGCAAGAGCGGGATCACAAACGTAGGTCTGCTTGGAACAGCAGCAACCATCCAGCATAAGATTTATCACAAAGCACTGCCTCAGGTAACCATCCTCACTGGAGATGCTGCAATGCAAGAACAGATTACGACGATAATCCTGCGCATTATGGCAGGAAAAAAAACACATGCTGATCGCAAAAAACTTGTTGAATGCATTAACACCTTAAAACAACAGGGAGCAGAAAAAGTCATTTTAGGATGCACAGAATTGCCATTGCTTATCAAAAACAACCCTGAGGTATTGGACACATTAGCAATCCTTGCAGAAGCAACGGTTAGACAAGCACTAAAACCCGAGCAACAAGAACCCTAAGCGACACAAAAAAACACTACGTACTACAAACAAGGCTAAATACAAACAAAGAGAGCCAAAAAAACAAAAAAAAGCTGTAGCTGCGACAGTGGTGAGAACAGCTAGGAGTACAGAAAAAAATGCAAGTGAACATTGGAAGACAGCAAGAATTTTCCTAGGATCGAAAAAATCACCGCTAAGCAGAGCAAGGTTTGGGGACCCGGGACTATCGTGATTCCGGCGCCACAGGAAGTGGACGAACTAATGAGAAACCGCAGAAAAGTTGTGATTTTCTGCCAATTTCTTGAGATGATCAGGATTATTTCGGATGCTCTAAAGACCTCAGGTATTAAAACCTACATTTTCACAGGCTCAACTAAGG
>JAWAQC010000113.1:0-3763 GCA_038894115.1 Candidatus Woesearchaeota archaeon
TAGAAAAATAGAATAATAGAAAAATAGAATAGATGATAATTGAATCTATTAAAGATTGCTAAAAGATGAAAAGATTAGTAAAGAGACAAAGGAAAGAATATTGATAAAGTAAAAAGAGAAAGTAAAATGTAAATAACAATTATTAATAGGAGAGTAATAAAATAAAGTAACGATAAAGAATTTTAAGAGATGATAAAGATAAGCTTAAAGAGAAAATAAACAAAGAAGTAATGAAGAAAAAAAGAATATAAAAAAGTAAAAAAGAGTGTGAGACCGCAAACAAAAAGCAAACAGAAGAAGGAAAGCTAAAAACGGTATAAAGAAAAAGCCTATCACCAAAAGATATTTAAACGCTGCACTGATGCACACCTAAGAGCTCAAAACTGCAAGATCCCATCATAAAAAACAAACAAACTTAAAAACATGCAAAGAGAACCAAGACTATCAAGAACAACACTGAAAGTACCATGGAAAATAACACAACCAAGACAACTCCACCCAACGAAAATGAACTACAGGAAAACTATGCGCAACTAATACGCAAACAAGCACTAAAAAATGCTGCAAAATACGGAAAAGCTGAGCCAGGAAAACTAATTGGCAAAATCATAGCAGATGATCCTACACTCAAAACCAAAACAAAAGCGTTACTGCCACTCATCGAACAAATATGCAACCAAATTAATGCACTCAGTGAGCAAGAACGAGAACTGGAAATCAAAACCACCTATCCTGAACTGCTTGAACCCAAACAGCAGGAACAGAAAGAGCGGGACCTTTTTTCTTTTGTTAAGGTTATGCCAGGGATGGCAATTACGACTGCATTTCCTCCAGATCCAAGCAAATATCCTCATATTGGACATGCCAAAGCTGCACTGCTCAATTATCTGTTTGCAAAAAAACACCAAGGTAGATTTATCTTGCGCTTTGAAGATACCAATCCTTTGCTTCCCAAGCTTGAATTTTATGAGCAATTTATCAAGGACTTAACATGGCTAGGGATTATCCCTGATAAGATTGTGTATGCATCAGACCATATTGATTTTCTTTATACAGTAATAGAGCAATTTTTAAAGGATGAAAAGGCATATGTATGCACCTGCAGCCCTGAAAAAGTCAAAGAAAGCAGGGAGCAATGCCTGGCTTGTGAATGCAGGTCTCAAACACCAGCGGATGCACTCAAAGCATACGACGCACTGCGCAGCAAGGGACAGGAAGGAGAAGGAATTGTAAGGCTAAAAATTGACTTAAGCCATGAAAACACAACTATGCGTGACCCTACGGTATTTAGGGTGATTCTTACACCCCATCCCCGAATCGGAACAAAATACAGGCTATGGCCCACCTATGATTTTCAAAATGCACTGCTTGATGCCTATGACAGGGTAACCCATAGATTTCGGTCAAAAGAGTTTGAGCTTCGCAATGAATTGC
Source organism: Candidatus Woesearchaeota archaeon (assembly GCA_038894115.1). Taxonomy (GTDB): domain Archaea; phylum Nanobdellota; class Nanobdellia; order Woesearchaeales; family JAWAQC01; genus JAWAQC01. The sequence goes on from JAWAQC010000113.1 coordinate 1,435, forward strand.
AAGGGTTAATCCAAGAATGGGCAGGATATCCGAGAACACAAATTTATGAATTTGGCAGATTTAACATTACGGGAGTTCCCTCATCAGGAAGAATTATCAGAGAGATGATTGCAAACAACCAACTCATTGGTTGGGATGATCCACAACTGCATACCCTTGTTGCGTTGCGAAGACGAGGGTTTACTCCTGAGGGGATTTGTCAATTTTTGCTAAGCACAGGCATTACCAAAAATGAAGCAGTCCAGACCTGGGATGACTTAATTGTTAATAACAAGAAAATTGTTGATAAAACAGCAAACCGATATTTTATGGTTGAGCATCCCCAATACCTGTTTGTGCAAGGAACACCACAAAAACAAGTTTTTCTTAAAGACCATCCTGAAAAAGAACAACGAACACGAGCATTTCAGATTAATGACCGCTTTTTAATTTCGCAACAAGATTTTGCTAAACTCCAGATGCTTCCTGAAGGCAGTATGGTTCGGTTAATGGATTGCCTGAATGCAACCAAAACCAACGAAGGATGGGTGTACCATTCAGAAGAGTATGCACCGTACAAGGAAGCAAAAACAGAAAAAATGATTATCCACTGGCTAAGCTATGATGAACCACATGTTTCTGTTGAACTGTTTATGCCAGACCACACCATCATTCAAGGACTAGCTGAAAAAACCATCAACCGCCTGCAGGTGGGCGATCTGGTGCAATTTGAGCGGGTTGGGTTTTGCAGGCTTGATAAAAAAGAGCAAACCCCAAAAGGAGAGCAGTATACCTTCTGGTTTACCCATAAGTAACCTGCACGAACATCCAAAGTTTTCTGGATACCCCTAATATTGGATGCAGCAATACAACGCGATGATGCATCGATAAAGAAAGCAAAAACATTGAAGACCTGATGCGTACTTCTTTTGATAAAAGAAACCAAACAATTAAGAATAGAAGAGGAGAAGAAAATTAAAAAAGAAATAAAGCGATAACATAACAGGCAGCTGCTACAAGCAAATACCAGCCATAGGACCAGTGCAACGCAAGAAATGCTTGACGATAGGACGAATATTTAGTTTCTGCATCAGCAACAAAAAGCGTTCCTAATGAAAGCCCCAGCAAAAAAATAAGTAAAGATTGAGCAAAAAACAGCATGGTTGAAGAGGTTGCCAAAAAATACACAATTCCTAAGGATGCATAAAGTAAAGGATCTGGAATTTTTGCAACAAGGATAGTAATTCCAGCAAAAAACAAGAAGATGGCAAGCAACAACCAATCATCAATGTAACTAATAAACAAATAAAAAAGAATGATAAGGATAATAAAAAATTTGAGCAGATGATAGTACTTTTTAATTTTACGCTCTTCCCGTGCTAAAAACCCTAGCAAAACCCCTACATAAAGACCAAAGAAAGACAAGAGCAAAACAAAAAAATAGGTGGGAAAAGAAAGAACACTAACCATACCACCTTTTAACAAGAAAAAGTATATAAAGATTGTGGTTAAAAAAGAATGGAGAGCAGGAGAAAAAACAGGCACAGCGAAGAGAAAGATAAAAAAATAAAAACGATACAACAGACTCAAAAAACCAACCCCCTGTTCCAAAAAACCAGAACATTTATAAGAGAATGCATCGTAAAACGTTAGATTGCATGTAACAAAAAAACAGAAGCAAAAAAACAGAAAAAAAAACAAGAACGAAGCAACAACAAAAAGCATACGGTCATGCAAAAAAGAAGAACCCTAAAAAAAAGAAGCATAGAAAAAAAGAGGTGTTGTGGGTATGAAAAAAAAACCACCCCAGCCACAAAACAATGCCCAAGGCATCCAACAACAAAGCGAACAACAAGCGCCTGCCCAAAACACAAGGTATATGACTAGTGATGAAATTAGCATTGAAATCCAAAAAACAAAGCTTAATATTGAAAAAAGCACCCTGATTTTTAACAAAGGGATTCTGCTTTACTTTAGCTTTTTGTTTGTGGGGATTTTTGGGTTTGTTCAAGGATATGTTTCTGAAACCACGCTGAATTTATTAATTGTCTTGGGAATTATGGCATTTATTGTTGGCGCTATACCTTACCTGAAAACAACCAAACAAGAAGAGAAAAAATTAACTGAAATTTTAGAGCACATTAAAGGAAAACGAGGGATTTCGCCATTAATTGCAACCGTGATCTTGATTGGCTTTGCAGTTGCCTTGGGTGCAGTCGTGATGAATTGGAGCAAAGCACAGCTCAATACGTCTGGATGTGAAAAAGTAGAAATTGATTTTGAAAAAGTTGCTGGGGTTGCACAATTTTGCCAAACCAATGATGGAAAACTCCAGTATGAAATTGTCAAC
>JAWAQC010000114.1:0-3761 GCA_038894115.1 Candidatus Woesearchaeota archaeon
AAAGGCAAAACTAGTATATAAATTTTATGAATTTGTATACAAATAACTATACTAGTTAACCTTTTATTGATTAAAAGTTTTTATCTTTTTGTGTACTACTATGAATCCATACCCCACAATTTGTTTTCCGATTACTTGCCCCTAGTATTACTTACTCCCCTCTTTTTATATGAACACGTTATCAAAAACAAAATCAAAAAACCTATATAGCATTAATATCCACTACCAAACCTATGTATCTTGTTTATATCCCCTGTCCAAACATGCGCGTTGCTCAGCGGTTGGCAAAGCTTTTGTTAGCTCAAAAACAAATAGCTTGTGCTAATATTATCCCTAGTACCTCTCTGTATGTTTGGCAAGGAAACCTAACCCAGAGCCGTGAATGGATTCTTCTTGGCAAAACAATGTTTACTAAAACTTGTACAAAAAAATCAATTGAACAACTTGTTTTGTCTTCTCATCCCTACAAGCTTCCTGCAATTTTGTTTTTTTCATGCAGTGCTCATGAACCCTTTGTTTCTTGGGTGAAAAAATCACTGGTGCAGGATCTTACACAAGAACATCCATCCAGTAAACATATACAACAAAAAACCAAAGGAAAAAATAAAGGAAAAACCAGCGAGTAATCATGCCCTATACATTATCACCAACAACCTTGGCATTGTATGAAGAATGCCCCACCTGCTTTTGGCTGCATATGAATAAAGGCATTAAACGCCCTGCAGGGATTTTTCCTTCATTACCTAGTGGTATGGATAGTATTTTTAAAAAATATTTTGACTTTTATATGGAACAAGGTACATTGCCACCTTTTCTTGCAAACGTTCTTCCTGGATGCAAGCTCTTTGACAATAAACTTCTGCTCAAGGAATGGAGAAATACACTTAAAGGGATTCAATGGAAAGATGCTGAGGGTAATGTACTTAAAGGTGCTGTTGATAATCTACTTATCAAGGATGAAAAATTGATCGTTCTTGATTATAAAACTCGTGGATATGCGCTTAAAGAGGATACAGCTACTCATTACCAACAGCAACTTAACCTGTACAATTTTTTGCTTAGAAAAAACGGATATGCAACAGAAGAGTATGCGCTCTTGCTCTTTTATTATCCTAAAGAGGTTAACACCCAGCATCATCTTCTACCCACAGCTCCATCGCAAGAGGGACAACCTAGGCAGTTAGCTACTCTTGAGCAAAGCCCTGAGACTGAAACCATTATTTTTGAAACTCGCCTCATCACGCTTGAGGTAAATATTACCCATGCTGAGCAACTTGTATCGCAGGCACTTGCTTTGCTTGCTGGCAAGCAGCCAGGTCCTAATCCAGAATGCGAGTATTGCAGGTATCGAACTGCTGGCAATTAAATAGCAAAACCATCGCCTCGTTTGCTGCGTAAGTTTCTTTTTTAGATTTTTTTGTGGATGCCTTTGTCTGCAAAACTCTTGGTATACAAAAACGTTGAAGAGTGATTTTTTATGTACCCATTTTTTATGTTCCATCTTTTAGCGATTTCATGGAATGAATTTCTGTACTCAACAGATCCTCAAGAGGAATATTTTGCGGAGATTTTGTAACCTTTGGCTTGTATTCTAACCTTTGTTTTACATTCTCTTGTTATCCCTTCAAAGGACAACATAATACTTAAATAGCACTACATCGTTAATAGTGAAATACGTTGATTGCTACAGGAACCCTGCACTGTTTTTTCCTCTTGTATTAACCAAAAACCACAGCATTGCATAAGAAAACCATGGAACGCAAAGTCTTAAGCCATTACCGTCAGGACACCGATGGTGCTTACCTTCTAGAGATACGTATTACTAGTCTTAAAGAATTTTTTGATCCGCATGATCCCTCACCGCTCCACAAGCGCGACTTAAATCCTCGAATTGTTGATATGATTCTTAAGCAATTAGTAATCTTTCCAGCTAATGAACGCATTAGAATCCTTATTCACTTGCCCTCTCGTTTTAAAAAAAAAGGGATTGAGCAACTGCTTGAAGATGCTGTTAAACACCATTTTGAATTTGAATATTTAGATACCCAATTGCATTTAAAGCGCAGGCGCGCAAAAGCAAAAAAAACATTGTTGGTGGCATCAATTATTTTTGTATGCCTTATGGCTGCAGCACGGGTTATTGAATGGATTTTTCCAGATCATGTTCTTTGGCATTTTATTAGTGAAGGCCTTACTGTTGGGGCTTGGGTTACTATGTGGCACCCTATTGAAATGTTGCTGTATGAGTGGATTCCCCTCCATGAAGACCAAAAAAAATTCTCAAAGCTGCTAAAAACAGATATCCAGTTTGTTTATGAAAAGGCATAGGATGTGGCATAGGATGTGTACGAAAGGCAAAGCTACTCTGTTTTGTGGAGGTTGCTGCGTCGGCTTTTTTTCTTAAGAACTTGTTCTTCTTAGGACCTTGATGCTCGCTTTTCATTACTGTGTAACTTTTCAACCCATCATTTGAAAAAACGATTTTTGGCGCAGTGCAGGACACAACTTTGCAATAATGGTAAAATATGCAAAAAAAATCTCAAAAGATTTATATATGAGGTTTGCTTTTACTCTTACTACTATTGCAATTGCTCAGTGTGATAAGAAATGACCAGCAAAGCTACCTCATATCTTTTTTTGCATTCTAGGGTAGCTGTGCGTATGCTTATCATTAAAAATCAATGCTGCTAAGGCTTCCCGCTTCCCATTTATGAAAACAGGATTGTTGGGGGCTTTGGCTGCGCATCTTTCTCTTGCATGAAAAAATGCAAAGCATGCTCCCAACCTGTTTTCTTTTTTAGTTCAACGTCTTTTTTTGCTTGCATTATCCTTGGTTTGGTATTTGGTGTTTATTGCTCAAGGAGGTGAAATCCATGGTAATTGAACCAAAACCGCTGGCTGTGATGCAGCATGCTGGCAATTGTGCTTGCCTTGATTGCGGGCAGGCAATTACAACACCTCTTTGCCCTGCCTGCATTGCTGAGCAGATGCGCGCTTGGCATGCTGATTTTACTTTAGGCAATAGTACTCACAGCAGTTCCACGCTTTCAAAACTCTTTGATGAGCCGTTTGTTACCAGTGGTGGTGGCAAATGCATTAAGTGCAATGCATCATTTGGATTATGTTCACACTGCTTTACAAAAGCATTGATGATTGAAGTGTTTAATGAAAAACCGCAACTAATTAGTTCTTACCTTGATACTTTTAACTATGAACTCCGATAGTTGTAGCACTTTGGCAAATAATCCTCATTGGATGATGGATGGTACTTGCTCTTTTTTTAACAGTAGCAATCTTTAAATACTTGCACTGAATTATGTTTTTCTATGAAAAACGAGCGGTTATTGCCTTTGGCTGTCATTGAAAAATTGATGAAAAAAGCAGGCGCTGAGCGTGTTGGTGATGATGCCTGTGAAGCATTAAAAGAAGAGCTAGAAGAACGGGCTGCAATAATTACCAGAAAAGCCTTGAAATACGCACTGCATGCAGGAAGAAAAACTGTCCGTGCCAGTGATATTAAACTTGCGCTTAAAGAATAAATCAAACGTTTTCTTTTTTGTTCTTTGCTTTTAATTAGAAAGGATACTTTCTACTTTGTGATTCCATGTAGTTGGGAAAGAATCATCACAGAGCAGCACGCATCAAGGTTGCGTAGGCACAAGGGAGAACAGCGATCTGCGGCTCGACGGGGGGTTGTCCCGTACGGGGGTGGCGGCCTAAAGGAGTATGCAAGAGGTTGCCGGAGCCGATGTGTGCTGCTT
>JAWAQC010000115.1:0-3757 GCA_038894115.1 Candidatus Woesearchaeota archaeon
CGAAAAATCGAAGGATTAAAACCCGTTTTTGAGCAAATCAAAAAGCGCGGCGTAAAGATTCGCATTGCAGCACCTTTAACCAAAGAAACCCGTGATGCTGTCAAAGATCTTGCAAATGTTGCTGAACTTCGCCATAGCACCAGCAAGGCACGCTTTACCATTGTCGATAGCAAAGAGCTTATTTTTATGGTGCTTGATGATGCAGAAGTCCATCCTACCTATGACATTGGTATTTGGGTCAATACTCCCTTCTTTGCTAAAGCGCTTGAGGACCTCTTTGAGCTTGCATGGAAGGAGATGAAGCCTGCAAAACAAGTGCTTAAATTATAATTGTATCTCCCTTTTTTCTTTCTTTTTGCCTTTAGAGTTCTTGTTATGCTCTTTTTCTCTTCTGCTTTTTTCACTATCCATAAGGTTTATAACCCTTTTTTTTCTCCCATAAGGTATGCCAACAGCACGATTAAAAAAAATGGAGCATGTTGTGCTCTTTGCACTCACTGATAAAAACCTTCCAGCAGTTCAAGAGCAGCAGGCAGCGCTTGTTTCTTTGCTAGCTCGACGTGATGAAGGCTTGGAAGATAAAGTCAATACCTATGTTCTTCCCGATCTTAGCCAGTATACCAATGACTTTGGTATTCCGTACTATCCAGGGTTTTCACAGGTAGGGTCATTGCTCTATACGTTTCCGTTAGGTGACCTTGAACTGCTTTTTTTTCCAACATCCAGCACTGCTCTTTCCCAGGATTCTGCAAACCAGGAAAAACTACTACCTCCTGCTTCGCCAGTTTCCAATAACCCCCAGCGATATTTTGTGCTGGCAACCTTAAAAACCTTTTATCATACCCAGTTAACCAAAGTAACTGATGCTCTCCTTGAACTTCTTTCACCACATTCTTGGCAAGGAACGTATTTGTATAAGCAGGCTGTTGTTGTGCGCAATTATGATCCTGCTGATGCTTTTGCTGCGTATCGTTGCAGTGAGCAGGAAAAGAAATCAACTACTTTCCTTACTCATCCTTCAGGTCGCAAAATTGCGAGCAATCAAAAATACCAAGCAGTTGTTTTTGGTCCAGGAATCCCAGCGCCAGGGGTTCAAGAAAGCTATTTTTTTATTGAGTATTCCTATGCTGCACGTGCAGTTTCCCTCAATACGAATTCCTTCCTTACTTTTTCCAAGGATTTGAAGAAAGAAATGATTGCAAAGGCATTGCTTCGCCAGCAGGTTGAACGCTTTGCAATGCCAAAAGAAACATTTCCTGCTCACCTCCCCATGCCTGAAGCGAAGCCTCAATGGTATCATGCACGGTATGCTGATAAGCAGCAGGTTGATGAGTATATCCGTATGTCGTATTATCAGCATTTACATGATGGGATTGTTTTGTATACGTTAAGTGTGGTAAGTAAGACGACACCCTCTTCACTCATTCATGAAAACACGCTTCGTCAAATGATACGCTCTTCCTTTCGGTTGGCAAAAGAAGAGTCGCATTTATTGTATGCAAGTATTACTCCTACCCATGTTCTCCCGACGCTAGTATATGAAAAACCCCATCATGTGCGGCACGCAAAATCTTCTTTTTCTTCTTAATTCATTTCCTGCATTGGCGATTTTTTCTTCAGCATTCTTTTTTGATAGCATTCCTCTTGGTTTTTCTTTAGATTAGTTCTAGGGTGTCGCCAATTCTTAAGGTTTTTGCAGTGCCTGCTGCAAATTCAAGAAAATGCATACACGCTTTTTTTGGGGCATAATATTGCCAGGGTTTAAGACGGTGGGCAATTTCAACAATCATCCAGTGCTCATTGACATAAACAACATCGAGCGGTGAAAAAACAAACCAAAGATGAACAGGCCTTCGTCGCAGGGTTGAAAACAAAAAGACCATCACTTGCCCTTTTTGTAATGGGGGATGAAACATCATCCCTCGTGCTTGTCCAAATAATGTTTTCTTCACTAGCACGTTGGTTGCAAGTATTTTTCTTGTGCGTTGATGGATAAGGAGCATGCTCTTCACGGTCGTGATTTCGAATGCAGGTTTTGTTCTTGGTTGTAACCTACCTCTTCTTCTCTTTTTTGTTCCTTTCTTTCTTGTTTTTTCTTTTCTGCAGCCAGCATCTTTAAGAGCGACTGGAGTGCTTGTTTGCATTGCTACAGGGGGACCTGCCCCATCCGGGGACCAACAGAAGTGCAAAACGATGCGCGCATTGGTAGACGAAAGGAGCGGGTGCTTGCGTTAGCAAGCACGATGCTGGCTGCTTGGTTTTTTCTTTATTCTTCTTTTTCATACATTAAATGTTCAAGGTACCCATATGCTTTTGCAGCATCCTGTTTTGAAAGCAGCAGTGAAAGTTCATTATGTGAGGAGAGCAGTTCAAAGATATTAATCCGGTGCCATGCTAAGGTGCGAACAACAAGGTAAATCATTCCAGGCGTTTGCACGTAGGATTTGGCAAATAAAATGTTGAGGGCTACAAGACCTCGCTTCTCATTAACCACTGTTGCTGGTGCAAGCAGTGTTTTTATTTTTTGTGCATATTTTTCGTCGGCAATAATGCTAATCGTAAGGTTCCCTAAGATGATGTTAAGCGTGTCTCCCTGAGAAAAATTAACAAGGGGGTATAGGCTATTAACTTTCTTTGCAAGGTCTGGTGTTTTTAGGAGAACAAGCACACAAAGGTTGGTTTTGATTTGCAACTGGGATGCAAGCCGCACGCGTTCTTTTGGAAGAATGGTTTTTGTAAGCGTTTCTTCATACCTGCGCAACGCCATAATAATTGCTGTTGGCTTTACCTTTTGGCCAAGATCATGCTCTATTTTTGGCTGCAATTCTTGTGCCAGCCCAGGATGGCTGATAATGCCTCGCAACATACATTCTGCTACCGTTGGTGTTGAATCAATGTAATTGCGTACCCAAGCACTTACATTTCTTGTCATGCTCCATAGAAACCCTACAAGATTTATAAAATTTGTTCTTTTCCTAACATTTTGTTTTTTCTTTGCTTTGTTGTTTTATTTCTTACTATCACCGCTTTCTTCCTTTCCAAACAATATAGTTTTATATACTCTTGCTGTTCCTGCCTTAGCGTTGGCTATGGTACTAGTATCCCTTCCTGTTGTTATGCTTTTACGCATTGTTCGTTGATGCACCATGGATTGGTATCATTATTTTCCTTTGATTGTCCTTGGCCTGGTGTTTTTTCTTATTGCATTTAGGCAAATTGGGACACTTACCTTAGCTATTTGGCAAATTATGCTTGGTGGAGCACTTCTTGTCTTGCTTAGCGGCGCTATTAGCCCTTGGAATGCACTCCTTGCAATTAACCTTGATGTCATGCTGTTTTTGTTTGGCATGTTTCTTATTGGCAGTGCATTAGAAGAAAGCGGGTATTTGGCCCATTTGTCCTACCATTATTTTAAAAAAGCAAAAAATCTTGACCTTTTGCTATTGTTTGTTCTTTTTGCGTTTGGAATCGGCTCGGCAATTTTGATGAATGACACTATTGCTATTATTGGTACGCCCATTATGTTGTTGCTTGCAAAAACCCATAACATCAAGCCAAAAGTCCTGTTGCTTGCCCTTGCATTTGCAGTAACGATTGGCAGTGTTATGAGCCCAATTGGTAACCCCCAAAATTTGCTTATTGCCCTTGAGACAAAAATGGAAAAGCCGTTTTTAGTCTTTTTGCAGTACCTGCTGGTTCCAACACTGCTAAATTTACTGGTTGCCTATCTCCTGCTTCGGTTTTTTTATAAGGATGA
>JAWAQC010000116.1:0-3750 GCA_038894115.1 Candidatus Woesearchaeota archaeon
AAAGATAAAATTAAAAGAAAGCCATCTCCACAAAACGTAAAAAATAAACGCTTGGGAAAAACAATAGGGGGATTAGGATAGAAAATCACACTAAAGGAATACTTTTTGTTTGCATTGCAGCATTTTTGTGGGCATTGGAAGGCATTGCTCTTATACCACCATTATACAGCCTTCCAGTAAGTTTAGTAGTGCTCCTCATTCATGGGATTGGATTTTTTTTGTTATCGCTTAGTCTTAGCAAAGAGTTTGCTGCTGCAAAAACCTTTTCAAAAAAAGACTGGACAATTCTTCTTTTGATAGCACTGCTTGCTGGGGCATTGGGAACACTGGCTATTGTTAAAGCACTCTTTTTAGTCAATTTCCAAAAATTGTCGGTTGTGTTGCTGCTGCAAAAATTGCAGCCTGTTTTTGCAATTGTGCTTGCACTAGTGCTGCTCAAAGAAAAAATTGGCAAAGCCTTTTATGTATGGGCAGGCATCGCAATCATTGCCAGCTATGTGATGAGTTTTGGATTTAGCCTTCCTGATTTTTCAGCAGCATCTACAGCAGCAATTTTCTACTCATTGTTTGCATCATTAGCATTTGCTTCTGGAACAGTGCTTGGAAGGGCTATTGCCCAAAAATACAAGCCTACCACTCTTACCTTTTACCGCTATGGATTAACAACGATCATTATGCTAGCTATTGTCTTTGGAACAAAGGCACACCATCACCTTACTATCATTAGCCCAAAACAATGGATATTCTTAGCATTGATACCACTAACCACAGGATTAGGTTCTATGCTTTTGTATTACCGAGGATTAAATCTTGTCAAAGCATCAGTGTCGACCATTGCAGAGCTTATGTTTCCAGTATCTGCCATTGTCCTGGATTATCTTATTAATAAAACACTGCTAAGCCCTCTTCAACTTCTAAGTGCAGCAGTGCTTGTATTTTCAATCATTATGATAAACAAAACAAGCAAGCAGGAAAGCAGCAGCCAACAAACAAAAACCAAAGAACAACAAAAAAAAAGAAAAGCAAAAAAAGCCACGAAAATAAAAGAAAACAAGGATACAATAGGACCTGCGAGCAAGGATAATAAACACAACAAATAGTTCTAAACCAAACTCAAGAGCAGCATCAACAAAGCGACTGGAGTGATTGCATTGCAATGCAGCAGGGGGACCTGCCCCATCCGGGGACCAACAAAAATGCAAACCAAAGTATACATTGCCAGACGAAAGGAGCGGGTGCTTGCGCTAGCAAGCACGATGCTGCTCGTGACAAGAGCAGCTTCTTAGCTAGCTTTTCAACAACTATTTAGTGCTGTCTCCCCTTAGGGGGTAACCCCCACAACGCACATCACGGAAAAAACATCAAGCCTTAACTTGAATGCTGCTCTTGGTGGCAGCACGCATCGGCTCCGATAACCAAGTTCATGCTTCTTGATGCTGCCATTCCTGTAATGGACAAAACCCTGTCGAGCCGCTTATCGATTTTCCCTTGTGCCCAAACATCATTGATGCATGCTACCCTTTAGAAAGAAAAATTGTTAGAAAAAAGATTGATAAAAGAAAAACAAGATTGAGAAAAAAGAAGAAAAAATGCAAAATTACTCTTAAGCAAATCCTTGCAAATTCTTATTCTTCTTTTCGCTTGCCTAGCTCTTTGTCAAGCAAATAAAGTGATGGCTGGCCATCAACCAAAGCAAGCTTATCTAATACTGCTTTGGTGTTTGCTTCTTCCTCAATTTGCTCTTCCAAGAACCAGTGTAACAGCGGCAATGCTGAATAATCACCTTCTTTTTGAGCAAGGGTATAGAGCTCACTAATGCTTGCAGTCACTTTTTTTTCATGGTTGTAGGCATCGGTGAATGCATCAGTAGCAGATTTCCATGTTTGTTTTGGTGCATCGATTGCTGTAAGCTTGACTGTGCCACCGCGCTCTACAATGTGAGTAAAGCATTTCATGCCATGGCTAAGCTCTTCCTGTGCTTGATGTTTCATCCATTTAGCAAAACCGCTCAGGCCTCGCTGCTCAAAATATGCTGCCATGCTTAAGTACAGATAGGCTGCACCAAACTCTTTGTTAATTTGCGCATTAAACGCATCCTGCATTGCTTTTTTGATTTCCATCGTTTTCACCTTTTTTTGGTTTTTTTAAGCAGAGAGAGATTCTTAAAAAAGTAGGGAGATAAATCAACAAAACGTAACGTCCTTGATTGGAAAGAAACAAAATGAACAAATAAACAAAAGGAATAGGAATAAATGATAATTGTTACCTGCTCGTATCTTACAAAATTTTTAAGGATACTGAAAGAAAAACACTTATGCAATATAAAGCTTATGGAAATCAGAGGAACAAAAAAAGGAATGAAGAAAAAAAACAGGTTATGGCCTTTGTGTTGTCGTTGTGGTGGTGGTTGTACCTGTGGGTAATGTCGGTTGCGGCATTAACCTTGGGTTCAAGGTAATTAAAGGCCTTTCCTTCGCTTTTTGCGTGATTAGCGCTTCGTTTTCAATATAGGTAAGATGGATAATATCTTGCAACTTATAATCTACACCTGAAAATGTTCTGTAGGTATGCAAATAAGCAGGATCAATCCTTTTTTCATCATTAATAATTGCTACCACTTTATTTTGTTGTTGGTCATATGCCCATGAAACTTTGATATCATTCTTATACCAAGGTGTCGTAATACTGGTTTCTGCTGTTTGAGGATTAAACTCGACACCTTTATAGACACTTTTTTCAAGCTGTAAATTAGGTACATCATATTTCTTTGTTAAATACTCAATAGTGTATTTGGTAGGGGGAGGTTGGTTTGTAGTAGTATCTACCTTTGGATTATCCACTTTAGTGGTTTGTACCAGATTCCGAGGAAATTCTTTGATAAGCTCTTGATTCTCTGCCTTAATAATCTCTTGATACTGGGAAACACCATCACGTACATATTTTCCATCACTCCCTTTCTTCCAACGATTCCCAGAAATATCAATAAAGTATTCAGTATTCCCTGATTTGGTAAAATAACCATCATATGTTTTTCCATCGATTTGTGCAAAAGATTTGGTATAAACATTATCATTAATCAAAAGGCTACCATCAGGACCTTTATGGTAAATGATATCATTTACTTTTTTTTGCTCGATTGGATTTTTAGAAAGCTCAATTAACACATCCTTGTGAGCTGAAGAACTAAAGGAAGTTGCTTCACCTACGATTTCCCCTTTTTTTGGATCATATTCCCATCGCACTCCTCTTTCAGAAACAAAATAAGTTGTTTGACCATCTTTGACGACATATCCTTTGATAGGATTACCATCTACTTCTCTAATCAGCAAAGTTTTTGGCTCATAGGTTAAGATCTTACCATCTTTATCAGTAATTACTACTCTTCCATCACTATATTGCGTATAACTTTTACCATTGATAGTGCCTACTCTCTTGGGATCATCTTTGGTTGATGAAGTACTACCGCTCTTGTCCAGATCACCACTACCCTCTTTTTTAACCTTATTAGCGGTGCCACCAGAAGTGGTTTGCTCTAGACTTCGAAGTAATTGCTGGGTGTTTGGAGATTTATAGGTCTTACCATCATCATTTTGAACTTTTTCAAGTTGCTTTGTTCTCTTGTTATAAACATACTTATCACCTGAATCTTTTGGATTATTTGGATCTAATAATATGTACTCAGCCATTTCATAGTCATCAGCATTTTTAGATTCAATATATTTTTTGATAGCTGGATCAATTGACTTATCG
>JAWAQC010000117.1:0-3742 GCA_038894115.1 Candidatus Woesearchaeota archaeon
TAGTTGACATCTCCTTTTTTTCGTGTTAGATAAATGGATCATAACCTGGGACTTCGAGAGTCACCCTTAAAGAGCCCTTCAATTTCATATGATTAAAAATAATAATCAGGATGAACACAAAAGGGACAAAGAATACGAAAGAAAATATGTAACTAAATGATAAAAAACATACAAGAAGAAAGAAAGAGAATAACACTACAACAAGCATCAGAGCATTATTAAATCATAAACAGCAAGGAAAAAAAGACTAATTAAAAAGAATAATTTGGAGCCATAATGAGATGATTACGATGATTACTACAAGAGTTTATCAGTCTCATCATAAATTTCACCAACAATCACTTCTATAATGTCTTCGATAGAAATAATACCCACATATTTACCATGTCCATCGGTGACAAGAGCTAAATGCTTACATTGCTCACGCATCTCTTTGAAAGCATGGACAATTTTTTTTTCTTTTGTGAAAACAAGGGGTTCATGAGCATAGGCGCGTAATGGCTGTTGAGGATCAACTAAAAAAAGATCTTTTACATATAAAACTCCAAGCGGCATATGCTTGTTTTTTTCATACAAAGGAATTCGTGAATATCCTTTTTCCTTAATAAGAGGTAATGATGAAGCAACGGTAGCATTAGCGTCTAATGCAAACACCCTTGCTTTAGGAACCATGATATCACCAACAACCAAATCATCAAACATGAAAACGTTATTGATCATTTCACGCTCATAACGCTGGATAGAACCAATTTTTTCGCTTTGCTCAACAATACTAAGAATTTCACCTTCATCTATTGATTTGCGTAAGGATTCTTGTTTTAGCCAGGGACTAAGAAGCTTAAGAAGAAGCATAAAAAACCATATGAGCGGTGATAAAATAATAGAAAGCCAAAAAATAAAGGGCGAGACAGCTAATGCAATAGATTCAGCATTGTTTGCACAATATGCTTTAGGAGTGATTTCACCAAATACCAGCAACAAAAACGTCATAATTCCAGTGGCAATACCCACACCTAAATTTCCAAAAAAACCAATAGCAATAACCGTTGCTAAGGAAGAGGCCGCAATATTAACAATATTATTCCCTATCAAAATGGCAATCAAGGTACGTTCTTTTTTTTCACGAAGCTCTTGCAAGAGAAAAGCATTCGACACCCCTTTTTTGACAAGATAAGCAATTCTACTTTCACGAACAGACATAATAGCAATTTCAGAACCAGAAAAAAAACCCGAAAGCAAAACAAAAATCACAAGAAGAATAAGCTCTATCATCATTAAACATCAAACTCCTGGTTCATTCTGGTTTATTCAAACGATTTAATTGTTAACACTATACATTTAAAATATTTACTCCTTATAAATCTTCCTTTTAGAAAAAGAACAACTAGTTAATAAAAGAAAAAAAATCAACCAAAAAGCAGTAAAAAAGGAATTTACTTACTTTATTGTATATTACTTTCTTCTAATTTATTATTATATTCTATTTATTATTATATATTTTAATGTTAATATTATTAATGTTACCTTTTTTTTAGGTGTATTTTTAGTTTTATTTTGGCTTTGAGTATTTTTCCCTTTGCTTTTTTGAAAACCAATATAGAATAAAAGTAATAAAAAAGAAAATAAATAATAAAATAAAGAAAAAACTATAAGAGTATTTAAAGAGAGGTTTGAAAACACATTTCTTACCGAAAGTATTTTCTTAAGGAATTATTGCAATACTAGCAGTATGATTTGAGACTGACAAAAAAGAACAAGAAGCTAAGGATAGGAAAAAACTTCTAAAATTTCTAAAGAGAGGAATAAGAAGCAAGAATATTTAAATAAAACCATTTTAACCCTTGGCATTGTGGCAATTACCCTTATTTCTGAAGAAGAATACCAGTACTGGAAAAATGCAGGCAAGTTAACCAAACAAGTAAAAGAATATGCTAAAAGCATTGCAAAGCAAGGGATGCCTATTGTATCATTTGCAGCACTGGTTGAAGAAAAAATTCGTTTGTTAGGTGCACAACCTGCATTTCCAATTAATATTTCGTTTAATAGCTGTGCTGCACATGACACTGCAGATCAAAATGATACGCGCTGTTTTGGAAATGACTTGGTAAAAATAGATTTAGGAGTGGCAATTAATGGCTATTTTGGTGATACTGCCTTTACCCTAGATTTCACGACACAATACCGATTATTAGTTGAAGCTGCTGAAAAAGCCCTTGACAATGCAATTGCTATTGCAAAGCCAGGAGTGACAATCGGTAAAATTGGAAAAACGATCCAAGAAACAATACAACAGTATGGGTTTGTACCTATTAGCAACCTATCTGGACATGGACTTGCACGATATGAAATCCACACCGAACCGACAATACCCAATTACGACACTGGATCTGCCGTTGAACTAAAAAAAGGAATGATCCTTGCAATTGAACCCTTTGCAACAAATGGGCACGGTAGGATTATAGAATCTGGAAAACCACGTATTTTTTCTTTACAGAACAACAGCCAACCAAGAAGTCCCCATGCAAGAAAAGTACTTGAACTGATTAAACCGCATAAAACCTTACCCTTTTCATTGCGTGATTTTGAAGGGAAAATAAATGAAGGGGTTTTACTGCTAGGAATCAAGGAGTTGCTCCAACAAAAAATAGTGCGTGCATATCCTCCCCTAGTAGAAATAAGCAAAGGGATGGTAAGCCAAGCAGAACATACAATCCTGATTACAGCTACTGGATGCGAAATTCTTACCTAAAAAAAGGGTTAAAAAAGGCAACAAAACCATAAGAAGTGTAAAGAACGATAGCAAAAAACGGTGAAAGAGAGGATGGAATACAAAAAATATCCAAATAGAAAACTACGGCATATGCTTTCGTTTCCGTTTATTTGGATGATGATTATACCTTTAATTATCCTTGATGTTTTTCTTGAAGTGTACCATCATATTTGCTTTCCCTTATATGGATTAAAAAAAATAAAACGAAAAGAATACATTAAAATCGATAGGCACCGATTAGAGTACCTTCCCTGGTATGACAAAATTAACTGTATGTATTGTGGATACGCAAATGGATTACTTCACTATGCAAGCAAGATTGCTGCTGCCACAGAAGCATATTGGTGTGCTATCCGCCATCAGCAAACCCCATCGTTTCACAGTCCTCCACACCATAGAAACTTTCTTGCATATGGAGATGAGCAAGGGTTTAGAAAAAAATATGGAGTACAGCTGAACACCAAGAAAAAACAGTAACTGCCCAAAGAAATTAAAACAAACTATAAAGAAGAATGCATGAAGGTTAATCGTTTTCTTACTTTTTTGCAAAAAAGAGAAAAATGGGCCCGCCCAGACTCGAACTGGGGACCTTCGCCGTGTCGAGGCGACGTCATAGCCACTAGACTACGGGCCCTGAAAAACAAAAAAACAAATAGTGGGGGAGAAAAAAGTGTATTATATAAAGGTTTTGATGGATCAGCAAAGATGATAAGAAAAAATACGCATACGGGTACGAAAAGAACCTATTGGACATGTTATATGAATCTTTTATAAAGAGAAGAGGCCAAAAGAAGGTCCATAATAGGGTTCATAGAATTCTAGAAAAAATCTAAATCCTGGTCAAACAAGGAGAACTTTTATCCAAAAAAGAGAGTATTTAAATAATAAAACCACTAAAAATCAAGAAAAGAAGAAGTATCCATAAAAGAGAAAGCATGTTAAAGGATAAAAGATAAACGAGCATAAAAGTGC
>JAWAQC010000118.1:0-3689 GCA_038894115.1 Candidatus Woesearchaeota archaeon
ATGATGGGAAGGAAAGATAGTCTTGATATTTACAAAGATCTTGACAAACGCAGGCGTATCATTGATTTTATAATCAAATATAATATATTTAATTATTATGATGTGTGGGAGCTTATCAAAAATTATCGTTTGATCGGTGCAGAAGCATTACCCTTTAAAATTTAATTTTATGCACCAACCATTCGGTTTTTTGGAAAAAGAAAATGCGGTGGATTATTTGCTTTTTTTCCATCCTGGTTTGGCACCCTCCCTTTTATTAACTTTCACTGTTGCGCTATGAAATCCGCAGACAAATTTTTTATCGTTGCAGGGTATAGTTCAGTGACTGACTATGCTCTTCGAGTTGTTTTGCCTATTATGGCAACTACTCTTGCTTTTTTTATTATTACTCATTTTTTTCTTGTTTTTTTACCTTGGTATTATAGTTATATTATTCTTGGATTAGGGGTTGGGTTTATTATCTTGTATCCATTAATGGAATATCAAAAAGTTAAAGTGAAGATCGATGAGAAAATGCATTTGATGATTACCTATGCAGGCACGATTTCTACGATTGACATTCAGCGAACCGTTCTTTTTAAAAATCTCTCAGAAAAAAAAGAGCATTTTGATGAAATCTCAAAGGCAGCAGAAAAAATCCTTTATTTTGCCAAAACCTGGAATCTTGGATTTTCAAAAGCAGCGCGCAAAGTTGCATCGATTGTTCCTTCAAGAATGTTTGCTGATTTTCTTGACCGATTTGCTATCATGATGGATTTTGGTGAAGATCTTAAAACGTTTCTGATGGATGAGCAAGATGCAGTGATGGATGATTTTGAGGCAGAATACAAAAAGTCTCTTGAAACCATTAAGCTTATTCAAGAAGTATTTATTTCGTTTACCATGACGATTGCGTTTGTGATGTCTACTTCTGTGCTCTTACCTCTTATTGCAGGCTATCCTATGGAGCAAATTGTCCAATATAGTTTAATTGGAGTTATTTTCGTTGATGTGTTTGTGTATTTTTTTGTCCGATCGTTTGTTCCTGACGATCCTTTGCTTCATAATTTAGAGCAAAAAGATGATGAATTTAAAGCTATCCAGCGCATGTTTTATATTTTAGCCCCCATCGCAGTTTTTTTCACTTTGTTTTTGCTGTGGTACAAAGCATTCCCCTTTCTTTTTAATATTGCCATAGGGCTTACACCCCTGCTTATTGTAGGAATCATGGCACAAAACCATGAAAAGCTTGTTTTTTCAAAAGACATTGCATTTCCCTCCTATATTCGTGCCCTTGGAAGTGCTATTGAAGTGAAAATGGGTGCCGTAGTTGGAAGTTTGCGTAATTTGCAGGTCCACGATTTTGGTGTCTTAAATCAGCTTTCTGTGAATCTTTACCGAAGACTGCGCCTTGGTTCTGACAAATACAAAGCTTGGAAACTGTATGCTGCTGAATCTGGTAGCTATTTGATTGCAAAATTCAGCCAGATTTTTTCAGAAGGCGTGTATATGGGTGGTAATGCTGAAAAGATAGGAGAAATTATCAGCAAAAACTTTAACAGGCTTATTGCATTACGTAAGCAGCGTATTCAATTGGCATCGTCAGTGCGCGGTGCATTTTACGGCTCATTAGTTGGGTTTGCTTCAGCAAGTTATGTAGCAGCCAAAATCACGCAATTGCTTTCCGTAATGTTTACTCAGCCGTTTAGTAATTTACGAGGTACTGATAGCTCTTTGACCAATCTTGCAAGCACGATTGTTCCAGCATCAGCACTTTCCATTAATTTTGAAGTGGTTTCTTTGTACATTGGGATTATGGTTATTATTCATGCTCTTGTTTCCTCAATCATCATTAAAATTGTTGAAGGCGGTAATAGTTATGCTGCATTATTTGATTTTGTTGTTATGCTTTGGATAGGTGCCCTCATTAGCTGGCTCTTGCCAACCCTTGTTGACATGTTCTTGCCTAATTTTACTACCCAAGCACCAACTGAATTTATCTCAGAAACCTTATCCTTAGGTGGTGGTGGTGAATAAGGCAAGGATTCTGTCGAACTTTGGATTGGCTAAAACTGCCTTCTTTTTCCCTAAACAGCGCAGTTATACTAAAGCTGAGGTAGGAATTGGCACGCTTATCTTGTTTATTGCAGGCATTATTGTGGCTGCATTGGCTGCTGGAACATTGCTTCAGACTTCCCAAAGTTTGCAGTCAAAAGCATTAGCTACAGGGACTCAGGCAAGAGAAATGATAGGAAGCAGGCTGGAGTTTGTTTCTTTGCTTGCAACCGATGGCAGTGATGGCTTTATTGATGATTTTAAGCTTGAACTGCGGTTAGGCGCAGGAACAGCTGCAGTTGACCTTTCTGCTCTTCATTTGGGTTTGACCTTGCATAATGGTTCTGTAACCTATACCTATAGTAATAAATCTTGCACAAGAGTGGCATATCCTTCTCAAAATGGGTATTATGTTAATACAACAACAAAAAAAGGGACATTTACTGTGTACTATCGCAAAGAATCGCAAAACCACATTCCAGGAATGTTGCAATCTGGTGAGCTTGTTGTGCTTTGTTTTGGCTCAGTATATAGTATTGGCCAAGAAGAGCAGTTGCGTATTGAGCTTGTTCCTCCCAAAGGATTCAGCGTTGGTAAAACCCTTTACACACCTTTGGTTATGGTTGATAAAAACATTTTATTATACCGCTAATCTTTCTTTTTTTATCTCCTCTTTTCTTTTAATCAGACACTCTTTTTTATCGTTGCTGTCTTAACCAGAATCTTTTTAATCTCTGGAATGTTCCTTAACGATGCTTTTATATTTTTACATACTTATACCTCTCTTTAAGATCTGCTTTATGTTTTTTTATTGCTTATTTTAGCCACTTTGTTTTCCTTCATACCTTTTTTTTGTACCCAGAAAGTTCTTAACCTGTGGTATAATCATAAGAAAAAAACTTGTGTTTATAGGTATTTGATTGGATTTGGGCGT
Organism: Candidatus Woesearchaeota archaeon; assembly: GCA_038894115.1. GTDB lineage: Archaea > Nanobdellota > Nanobdellia > Woesearchaeales > JAWAQC01 > JAWAQC01. The sequence continues at coordinate 2,969 of JAWAQC010000118.1, forward strand.
TGTTTTATGAAAATAGGATATCCTTGCATTAATAAAAGCATTGGCTGCAATGCCAGTAGCACATTTAAGCTAGCAAGCTATTCTCAAGGGCAAGTGATTCAAAAGACATCTAACAACCTTGCTTGCCTTGAGCAAATCCTTCAGTTTAATGTTGCTCATGGTTTGCTGTTTTTTCGGATTAGTTCTGATACGATCCCTTTTGCAGGCCATCCACTTTTTTCTTTTGATTGGAAAACTCATTTTCAGTATGATCTTGCAAGGATAGGCAGGTATATTGCTAAACAGAAGATAAGAATTTCTATGCATCCTGACCAGTATGTCTTGCTTAATGCTTTAGACCAAACGATTGTTGATGGAAGCATTGCTGAGCTTGCCTGGCATTGTCAGTTTCTTGATGCTTTGGGTCTTGATGGGAGTGCAAAAGTGCAAATTCATGTCGGTGGTATTTACAAGGACAAAGAAAAAGCGATTGAGCGTTTTATTACGGTATTTAATGGTTTGCCTGGTTTTATCAAGCGAAGGCTTGCAATTGAAAATGACGAACGCTTGTTTAATCTTCAGGATTGCTTGGCAATTTCAAAAATTATAGGCATTCCAGTAATTTTTGATGTTTTTCATCATACTTGCTTTCATCGGAATGAGTCCCTTACAGCAGCAATGGAGTCTGCAAGCCAAACCTGGAAACATGAGGATGGTATCTTAATGGTTGATTATAGTTCTC
>JAWAQC010000119.1:0-3678 GCA_038894115.1 Candidatus Woesearchaeota archaeon
AGATTCTTCTCTTTTCTTGATTCTTTTTTATTGTTTTGTTTGTTCTTTAAGGTAGCATTCTTTAAGATAGGCTTTGTGTTCTGGAAGCAAAAATTGATAGTTGATATAGATTTTATCCCCAGGATTAATTTGCTCGGGATTTTTCAATATCTTTTGGTTATCATATGCATTATACTGTAAAAATGCAGACCATGATGAAGTACTGCCTGTGTATTTTTTTGCAATTCCTGAAAGCGTATTTTTTGGCTCGACTGTTATGATTAATCCCCACTGTTTCATTACTTCCTCAGGAACTGATTGCTTTTTATACTCCGTGTTTGTTGTTGTGGATTGGGGTTGCGTCTGTTGTTGCTGGGTTTGGTAATTGTTTTGGTACGTATTTTTTTGTGGGTTTGGGTGTTGTTGTGTTTGGTACTGGTTGGTACTCATTTTTTGTTGTTCAATAAATTGTTGCAATTCTTGTTCTTTTGATTTAAGCATACTCTGATATTGGTTAATCAGGGTTTCAAGCTCTTTTTTTTTTGTTTCATATTCTTGGTGTAGCTTTTGTTGATACTCTCCAGTTGCTTTGTCGATGAGCTCTTGTTGATTATGCAGGTGTTTTTCTAGTTGTTTTTCTTTTAGCTGTGTGTGGAATGCTGGACTTTGTTTAAGGACACTATAGCTTACAATCCCTAGGGTTAGTGCAATCCCTAATCCATACATCCCCAGTGTTTTTTTAATACTTGCTTTCAGATACCTTACTGTATTTCGTACCACTGTATCTTTTTGTACAGCTTCTTTGATAATCTCCTCTAAATTATCATCGCGAAACATCATCGTGCTTCACCTTTTCTGCAGGAGAACGGTTTTTACTTCATGCTTTTTTCCGATATCATAAGAACGAATATTTTCTTGCTCTGTACGCTTCCTGGCGTTTTCTTTCTAGGTATTCTTGGAACCGTAACATATAATAACTAATGCGTGTATTTGGAATATGGTAATAATAAACTCCATTTCCAATGTAGGTTCTAAATTTGTGGTGATTCGTTGATTCCCATCTCTTTGTTTTTAGTGGTGAGCGTGGTTCGTTGCCTTCAATGTTGTTTGATTGTGACTCATCATTTGCCACAGTTTTCTTTGCTTTCTTATCTTGAAGAGGTGTATCTGTCTCCTTAGTTGTATCAAAGAAAGATGCAAACCGCTGGTCCTTGGGTTGGTATGCTTGTTGTGTTGTTTCTTCATCCTTGTTTTTGTGGGTTTGTTTTTTTCGTTGTTTGCGGGTTTGGTAATACATAAACAGGTAGGGTGTATTATAAAAATTTTGCATTTCCTGTTGCTCTTGTTTTTCCCATGACCATTCTTCTTTACTTGTTTTATATGGTTGTATGCTGTTGGTATTCTCTTCTGACATTCTTTGGGACTGTTGCACCATTGTTTCTAGAGCACCTTCATCTTGGCCTTTTCTCTTTTCTTTTTTCTTCTCTTGATCATTGGTTTCTGAAGGTTTTACGAATGCACCTTTTTGTTTATTTTCTTCTTCATGATTCTTGTATGCGTGCAGTATTTGGGATGCCTCATCCTTAAGTATAGTTCCAATCGTTTTTTGTGGTGTACCTTTGCTTTCTTCTATGCTTACGTGCTGTTCATGCAATTCATGAGTTTTCTTCATAGCAGCGTACGCTTGTGCTTTTCTTTCTTCCATTGCAAGGATTGCTGCAAGGTTATGTTCGGTTATTTCACTGCGATTGAGGCTATATTTGCTTTGGATGGTCTGTTTATTCTTTGGTTGTGCATTAAACCATGCTAAGGGATGTTCCTGGTGCTGATTGTGTACTTGATTAGAAAGTTGTGCTCGTATTGTCTGTGGAACATTTGCACCATAAGGAATAGCAACAATGCGCATCGTTGCTGGATATTGTTTTAGCAATGTAGAGTCAAGATAGGTTTCTGTTTTTTTCTTTGCACTAAGGTACTCCTGCTCTATCTGCTCTCTTGAGAGTTTATCAAGGCGTTTATGGTTTGCAGTATGGTTTTGGATACTGTACCCATTGTTCAGAAGGTAGGTAAACTTTTCTTTTACTTCATCTGCCTTGCCAAAAGGAATTTTATCATAGCTTATAAAAAATGTTGCAGCTTTCCCAAATTGGGGGTATTCTTTTGCAAAGGCGTCAAGTATGCCAACAGCGCAGGTAGGGTCAATAATTTTTTTTCCATTCTGATACAGATACCGAAATTGGTTTTCCCATCCGTCATCAAACGTGATTACCACAGGTTTTTTTCCTGGAAGGAGGCTGCTAAAATCATTGTTCACGTATGCTTCAATACTGATGGTTTGGTATCCTTTCTCATAGAGTGTTTTTAGCTGTTGCCGAAAGGTAGCAGGGCTAACTGAAAATCGGTCATTGTCATGGTTTCTAATATGATGATACATCAGTACTGGGGTGTGATGCTTGGGAACAAGCAGGGGGGCAAGTGTACTTACGGTTGCTGGTTCAAGCACGGCTTTTTCAAGAAGGGTTGGTCGTTGGTTAGGTGTGTTTTCATGTTCTCCTTGTTTTTCTGTGATTTCTTCGTGTTTTTTGCTTATTGTTTTTTCTCTATTATAGGTGTTGGTGTTTTGACTTAATGATGTGCCCCAAGAAGTAGAGCTCTTATCTTGTATCGTTGGATACTCTTGTAGTGTAAATCCATGTACCTGCTGCTTTGCACTGTTTTGTACAACTGTAGAAGTACTTGTTATTGTACGTTTTTCTTTCCTTGGTATGCTTTCAAGAGGGTTGTATTCTTGCAATCCAGTATACGTTAAAAACAAGCTTGCTAACCCAATAATTAATGATTTTTTTATTTTTCTTGAAAGCGTTTCAAAAAAACCTGGTTTTGTGTTCTCTACGCAGTCTTCTAATGACCAGCCTGCAGTGTTGTTCTTTGGAACTTTCTCTATTTCTTCAAACACACCAACGCTTGCTGGGTAAGAAAAAACATACGTGGTTGTTGTCATCGTATGGGCCTCTGTTTTTGGTGTAATATTGATTTGCACATTATTTTGGATCCATTGTTCTTTGTTATCATTGTTTCTGATGTTTGGATTCCATGGTTCTCTTTTATTGTATTGTTCTCTGTCATACTTTTGGATTTGCTCTTCCAGCTCATAATGCCTCTTTTCCTTAGCTTCTGTTGTGTATGTTTGGACTTTTTGAGCTGCACTTTCTTGGGCACTTTCTTGAAATTCTTTTTCTTCTGGCTGTTCTTGATATTGTTCATGCAGAGGGTGTACTTGGTTTTTTGTTTTCCAGATTTTAAATAACTTGTTATTCATAAAAAAGTGTAAACCATTCGTTTATTAGGAATTTATTTAACAATTTTTGAAAAAACGTTTATTCTTAAAGAAATATTTTTCTTTCCAGCAAATATATTTTTTATTAAAAACCTATTTTTTTGTTTTTTTTCAATTTTCTATGTTTTTTTTTCTTTCTTTTTTTTTCTTAATGGTAAGTTTTTCTTATTTACCGAAAAGATAATCTTAAAAATCTTTCTTTTGATTTATAAATAAAAAGAAACATTTATAAATAATAAATCAATACCCTATATAAATTTATTGTAACGGAATGTTAAAATTAGTGATAATATATCGTATACAATTCATCGTTATTTTGGATTTGGGTTTTGGGGTTTGAATTCATAATCATGTAAAAATGC
>JAWAQC010000120.1:0-3674 GCA_038894115.1 Candidatus Woesearchaeota archaeon
TCTTGCAACTTTTCCTTTTTCTTTGTGTTTTTGGACAAGTGGATGCTCATGCAAGATACCATGTTTTGGGCTTTTTGCTCCTGTGGTTAAATGTCTAAACAATGCTTTTTCTGCACCTAAGAGTTGGATTTTTGATGCAGGAGAAAGTGCCATGCGCTCAAGAGATCCACTTAATGCTATGAGTCTTGCACCAATTGTTGTTCCTGCAATGTGTTGGGTATTTGGGCAATGCTGTGCCATAGCCTTGTCTAGTCGGTAGAGCATCTCTTCTTTGAAGTGTTGCAAGGCAAGGATAGTTCTGGCAAGGCTTTGGAGTGCATGGTAATCCTCATCATTGGGGATCATACCCATGGATTCTTCTTCAAACAGGTTTAGTTCTTTTAAGAGCTCATCCCTGCGTTTTTCTGCAAGCAATGCTATCATTGTAAGCGGTGATTTTTGCAGCAATTCTGGCAGAATGTATCCAGCCCATTCACTGCATCGTTTCATTAGCAGGTTTATTGCTTTTGTGGTTTCATCAATCGTATTAATTGCTTGGATAATAATTAAATCTTCTTTAAAACTGGTTTTGATAGAAAAAATCGTGTGCAAGGTAAGTGCTTGTTTTAGCAGTGCTGTATGCTGACGTAGGGCTTGGAGCAGTGCATAATATTGTTGGGGATTTTTAGTTGCAAGCATTGCTACAGCTTGCTGGCCTTGCCAATGATACAGCTGGTCATGGTCGTGGCCAGAGGGCTGCTCAAGTACCCAGGTTCCGTTTTTGCTCATAAATGTTCCGATGATGGTTTGTATTTGCATTGGTTGTTCTTTTTGTTGACTTTGTTGGATGATTTCTTTTTCCATTTTTTCCTGATGCTTTTTTTGCTCTCTGTTTTGCTCCATTGCTTTTTACTCCATTTTCTTTTTTTTACTTGTTTTGCCTTGATTATTTTTTTATCTATGACTTCACTTTTCTTTTATCTTTTTGGTGTTCTTGCTTTTTTTTACTGTGCTATGTCTTTACTCGTCTTTACTCTATATTTCCTTTTCATGTCCTTTGGGTTTTCGCATTCATTTTTTTTCTTTTTTGTATACAAATATCGTGCTCTTTAAATGCTTTTTGCTCATTTGCTGGGGTTTTGCTCAAATGTACTTTTGATGGTTCTTTCTTCTTCCTTTTCTTTTCTTGCTTTTTGTTTTCCTAGAACTGATTTTGCTTTTGTATTTCTTGCTTAAAACATCGCTAAATTTATTAACCTTATGCATCATCATACTCTTAGTGTATCTTCCTTAAACTAGGATTTATCAATCAAACCCAAGTACCTATTTAAAAGGGATTATGTTTTTTTAATTTTTAATTATTAATTTTTAATTATTTAATTTTTATGGGTATTCGTATTGGTTATGGCTATTTGCAATCTTTTTCATCGTTTTGCATTCCTCACCTTATTTATTTGAGTTTTTATTTATTTTGCGTTGTACTTAATTCCCTTTTATTGAGTACTCTTATTTATTTACTCTATCCCTGTTATGCCCTAAACTATGCACATCGAAAGTTTTTAAAATGGTCGTTGGAAAATAAAATGGTTGTTGAAAAAGCTTTGAGAACTGCCTATTAAAACAAGGCTCATGAAAAGAGTTCATTAAAACGATGGCAATCCTGTGATCATCATGAACCCAAAGAAATCAAGCATTTTTTCATCTTCTTCCCTAGCTACTTTCAGTACTTATTTTTCATGTTGGTGGTTTTTATTGGGTTTGCGTATTGCTAACCATTTCCTTGCTTTTTTTCAAGTGCAAGAACAAAAAAAAAGGTTACAAAGAACTGCTCTGTTCTTTTGGTTATTCATGGTTTTTGTCATTGCAGGTGTTATTCTTGTTTCACAACCAGCCCATGCTGGGTATATTTCCCTAAGCAAAACCATTCATCCAACCATTGAGAATACAACTCTTGTTGTTACTCTTACCACAACCAATAATGGGAATGAGCCAGCATATGAACATACCGATGAAATCCTCCTCGTATTACCCTCTCTTTCTGGAAACGGCCTTGAATTTGAGAAAAGAAAAACCCATGCTGTTGTTCTTTATCCCTCGCATTCCAACACTCAAGTCATCACTTTTTCTTTGCCATTGCCAACGAATGGAGTATTGGGCACTGCATTCTTTTCTAGTTCTTTAGCAATGGATTTTCCAAGCAATGCTTCTTCTTTTGAAAATCTTACTTCTCTTAACTATCCTGATTTAGGAAACTACACCGTTGCGTTGTTGGTGCATACCCTTTACACCGATGCTAATGCCTATCCGTACAGTGTGGTTACTGTTGTTCCAGTCTCGCTTCCAGGCGCACTGCTGTTTTCCAACACCACAGTATCATCTCCTTCAAATACTCTTGATCCTTCTTTTCTTTATCCCTCTCTTTCTTCGTTGGCACCAGCTTCTTTTTTTGCAACGAGTAACCAACAACCACTGCACACTTCACTTGCACTCGTGTTTTCAGATACGGTCTTTACGGCTACTGGAAAGCATGAATTAACCTTAACGAATACAGGACCAGAACCCCAGCTATATGCCTATGCTATTTTTGCACCCTATCAACTCCAGTATCAAAACCCTGTAGGTTGTGTTAGGCTTTTGCCTTGGCAAAGTAAAACTGTATCACTCTTTTTTACTACTCCAAAACGTGCTGGAATACTTAATGGCAATACAAATGCAGTGATTGCAGTAGCATACAAGGCAGTGCCAACACCTGAGATCGATTTAGCATCATCAGCAGCTTCTCCTCCCTCATCATTTTCCTCAACATTGTTTGAAAGCAATGTAGTGCAAAATCAGGATGTAAAAATTAATTTTTTCTACGGTAGTGTCGGTAATGTTGGTGCTCAATCGTACCAGCATCCTTTTTTTCTTACCCCTTCATTCTTTGATACTTTTTTGCCTTCTTCTTTACCCTGTACTCCAAACTATGCAGGAGGTTTTGTGTCAGCAACCGCCTTGGTTACCAAAAAACAGGAGACTTTTTTTTCATTCCTCTCCTCTTTACCAGCAGTATTGTTGTCATCAGCAATGCAAGTTTTTTCTTTGCCTAAGAAGTTCTTTCCTTCTTGGTCTTCATTGCTGTTTCAAGAGGGTAGTACCCTATTACCACTTTTAATACTGCTTGTCTTGTTTTTGCTACTTGGTTTGTTTTTCGTCTTTATTTTTCGAAGGATTCTTAGAAGGAAAACGCATATTACGCAGCATTCTGCTTCCAACTCGTCACATTTAGCTCCTGCATTTCTCCTTCGTTTTTTTGCCCAATCCAAGGAAAAAGTAGCAACCCTACGCACAGCCGTCTTTCGGTTTTTTTATGGCAAACCTCTTCCATGGTACCTTACACTAGGAGGCATGCTATTGCTGTATAGCTTTTTGCTGTGGTATTTTCTTCCTTGGATCCTTACACCCACTATCACAACAGGGGGCGATACTGCTTCGCATTACGCTACCCTTACCCAGCTTGCTAGTCAGTGGCAATCCTTTTTGCCTAATGGTGCTTTTTGGACAATGGGAAATTATGCTGGGTTTCCTCTCTTGCAATTTTATTTTCCATTGCCTTTTTTTCTTATGCTTTTGCTTTCAACCCTCGTAGGGCTTCCTATCGCCTTTAAACTTGGGACGGTTCTTGGAATTTTTTTGTTGCCGTATGCTGTTTTTTT
>JAWAQC010000121.1:0-3653 GCA_038894115.1 Candidatus Woesearchaeota archaeon
TGCTTTCTCTATACACCTTGCCCTCGGCAAGAGCAGATATTTTTGCAGCATAATACTGGTTCATTGCAGTAAATGCACAGGTTTGGGTATTATACTCAATAGGAACAATGTCTTGAAAAGGAACATTTAAAGCACTGCGTTGCTGGTTTATTACTGCAATAACTTGATCATCATACCACGCCTCAATATCAGCATTTAAAAAAGGAATAATCACAGCATCAACATTTGCAAACTCAGCTGCAACCCGAGCTACCACAGCAGGCATGTTCGGTTTTAGGGGAGGAATCCTGTCACAAAAAATGACTGTTAGCTTTCCTTGCTGTGCATAGGAAGCAAGATGGTGATAATACACACCATCCCAATGAAAAAAAATATTCTCAAGACCATTAGCTTTGTAGAGTGCATTGACAGATTCCTCAAGATGGGCAGGATTTGGTGTTTGTTGATGTGTAAATTTAAAGATTTCCTGAGGGTGATAATCATTAAAGAGATAGGGTGGAAATGACAAGAGATAAGGATTGGCTTGCTGTTGTGAAGAAAGGCTAAAAGAGGAAAACAGTGCTTGAGTATGACTCCCATACTGGGTATTGTCATGATGAACAAATTTTTTGGAAACCTGCAAAACCCTATCATCAGATAGAACATGCACAACTGGGTTAAAAACATGCACTTGCGCAGAAGGATTGTTTTTTGCAATCCAAAGCCCAGCCAGTTCACCAAAAAAACTACCAACATCAAGCACTAAAACATCAGAAAGAGAATAACAAGCTTTAACAAAATCTTGCAGTGTAGCTTCTGGCAAAGCATAATAACTTTCTACAAATGAGCGTTTTGTAGACTCCGTTGATAAAAGCAAATACTCAGCAGCACGACGCATAAGAGCGTGATTGTCCATTGGAAATCCCTACAAGAGTGATATAACAAAGTGAGAGCCAACAACAAATAAGTACAACAGAACAATAACACAGCTTATTGTTACTTGTTAAATTCATAACAGATTTATATAATTTTCTAAAAAAACTACTTAGAAGTAGAAACAATAGACACAAAAATAAAATAATACGCTGTTATTTTATACCTTTATATTTTTTAAATAAGTGATGTTAGGGGAATAAAATAAAAACAGGGATTTTTAGAAAAGAAAGTTGAGGGATTAAAGGAAGAGTAAAACGTGCTGCTTTTATGTAAAAAAACATTCCTTACTAGAAAACTCCCATTACACCCCCCATACAGGGTTTTGCTTTCTCATGATATCAGCAATTTCTTTGAGCAATGCTTTTTCTTCACCACTCAGCGAATCTTTAAACGCTTTATATTCTCGAAATTCATCTTCGCTCAGCACACTGTATAAAAGATCACCTTCTTTAATTTGTCTGCCGATAGTTACATGAAGCAAAGAAAGGGCAACTTGCTCTCCCTTGCCTGCAGAAGAGATGGACTTATTTTCTTTTTGCAATGCCTTGATTTCTGTGACCTGCCTGCCATCTGGGAGCATCAATTGCATTCCAGGCACTACTTTGCCTGCAAGGACCTCAGCACCAAGAATTGCAGGATTGCTTTGCCTAAAAACATAGCCAGTAAGGAGTTCAACCTTTGCCACAGGGGTTAATTTTTCAAGCTTTTGGCGCTCGAGCATGCGCTGCTGTTCCTCTACCCAAGCATCATAGGCTTCAAGTAAAGGATAAATAACAGGACTCGTAATAATTTTGATTTTCTGCTGTGAAGCAAGAGCAAGCACATCGTCATTAGGCAAGACATTAAATCCTAAAATGACACCATGTTTGGGATTTATTGCAAAACACGCCTGGCAATCAATAAGGTCGCTTTTGGTAATTGGACCAACCGAAGCTTTAACCACAGGAATTTGCTTTGCTTTGAGCATACCAAGCAATGCTTCCAAACTTCCCAGTGAATCTGCCTTTACAACAATTCCTTGTGGATCTGTATCCAAGGTTACCTCTTCAATTTCCTTCATGATTTGCTCGCACACAGCTGCAAGCTCTGAGTCAGGACAGCTACGCAGTGGCATCCCAGCAATAGCCTGCTCAAGATCTTTTGCAACAATGCGTACCCCTACCGCAGCTGTCACCTGTTTTACTGGAGCAAATTTTGCTTTTTTATCCATAATTTCATTAAGCGGCAAGGGCTCAAACAATCCTTTCACTTTAGTAATGATTGGCTTATCAAGCGAGCCTATAACAATGGTATCATTAATCGCCAACTGGCCATCGTATAAAATAACATCAAGCACTGTGCCTAACCCTTTTTGCTCTTTAACTTCCAAGACTGTGCCTTTTGCACCAGAACCCAAAGAAAGCTGGAGCTGACTCCCTAAATAGCGCTGGGCTAGACCTAAAATCATAACCAAAAGCTCACTAATCCCAATTCCAAGTTTTGCTGAAATCGGAACAACAGCAACATGTTTAGTAAAATCATCAATGCGATCATATCGTTCAGCATTGAGGCCAAAGAGCTCATAGAGTTTTCCAACAACTGCATACAATTTTGTTTCAAGCAGTTCAGTAGTTTGTGGTGATTGAGATTTTAAAATTTCAAGTAACAAAGGAGAGGAAGAAGACGAAAATGAAGGCGATGAGTGGAGGGGTTGTATTCCGCGTGGCAAAACAAACCCATTAACCAAATCAATTTTATTAAGGGCGATAAGAAACGGAGTGCGATAATGGCGCAAAATTTCAATTGCCTCTTTGGTTTGTGGCATGATACCTTCATTAATATCAATAACCACAATAGCAAGGTCAGCTAAGTTTCCACCACGCTTACGAAGGTTGGTAAAGGCTGCATGGCCTGGGGTGTCAATAAAAAGCAAGCTGGGTACTTTAATTTGCAAGTTCAGCTGCTCAACAAGCTTCCCTGCTCGTTTTTTAATTTCACTTACAGGAACAAGTGAAGCGCCAATTGCTTGCGTAATTGCACCTGCTTCACGCTCAACAACGCTTGTTCCTCGAATATAATCTAACAAGGAAGATTTACCATGGTCAACGTGCCCAACGACAGTACAAATAGGACTACGAAGCTGTTGCTGAGTTGGAGCTTGGTTTTTAGCCATCCTATACCTAGAGAACCCCAAACATTATAAAAAGGTTTTGGAATCACCCACCAGAACACACAACTAAAGATGATGCAAAAGCAGAAGAAAAATACATTCTCCTAGCAGCACGCATCAAGTTGCGTAGGCACAAAGGAAAGAAGCGAGAAGTGGCTCGACGGGGGGATGTCCCTTACGGGGGTGGCGGCCTAAAAGAGTGTGATGGATGCTGCCGGAGCCGATGCGTGCTGCTGTCCAAGAGCAGCATCGTGCTTGCTAGCGCAAGCACCCGCTCCTTTCGTCTGGCAATGCGTGCATTGATTTGCACTTTTGTTTGTCCCCGGATGGGGCAGGTCCCCCTATCGCATTTCAGGCAAGAACTCCAGTCGCTTTCTTGATGCTGCTCTTGGTGTTCTCTAATTAGTTTTAAATACTTCTTTAAAGAATTAGGCAACAAAATGATTTCAAATATTTCTATAGAAGGGAAAAGTAACAAAATGAAAAAAAAAGCAAAAATGGGGAAAATATTAAGGGCAAATGCTTAAAAAGAAAAACAATTACCAACCCCTAAAAACGATGGTGAGCCACAAGTATTTGCTTGGAATTG